>JBILWQ010000005.1:0-19886 GCA_044369805.1 Phycisphaerales bacterium | reverse complement strand
ACCCTGGCCCTGCAGGCCGCGCGCGACGCGGTGATCGCGCTCACCGACTGAACCACGGAACCCACCATGACGACCATCGATTTCAACGGCAATCGCATCGAGCTCAAGCCCCAGGAAAATGCGCACTTCCTGCACCTGGCCAACAACTTCATCCCGCTGCTCTCGGCGGGCGAGCCCTTCGCCAAGGTCTGCGCTCTGGTGCTGGCCGATGGCCTGAGGAAGAGCGTGGGCATGGAGCACCCGCTCATGCAGAGCACGTTCTGGATGATGCATCAGGTTGGCGTGCGCAGAGTCACCATCGACCTGGAATCGCAGCAGGTGAACTTCGGCGAGACCGCGAAGAGCGACATGGAGGGGCGACCGTTCGAGGAGAACTTCTCGCCCGGCAACCAGGCGACGGGTCGCGCCATGGTGGCCACGCTCATGGCCCTCACGCAGCGATCGGTCCGCGTCAACGGCGAGGAATGGGCGGTGCGGGTGCAGCCGCTCGAGACCATGAAGCGGGTGAACCAGGAGACCATGCAGAGTCGGCAGTTCGGCGAGGAGATCCATGTCACCGCGGTGCGGCGTCTGATCACCCTGCTCATGCAGGGCAAGACGAAGGAGGATGCCGAGGTGCTGGCGGCGCTGCAGGTGGTGGCGGACCTGAACGTTCGCGGCTTCCGCCACTCGGCGGATGGCAAGCAGGTGGCGTTCGAGGCGTTCAGCGAGCCCAACGCGCTGGCCATGGCGTACCTGAGCAACCTGAGCCCCGATCATCGGGACCGAGCCGTGGCGAAGGCCCGCGAACTCAACGACCGGTGCATGGGCAAGGCGCCGCAGGCCCAGGCGCCACTCGGCCGCCGTCGCCGCGACTGAGCCCGCGTCGGTTCAGGCCCAGGTCCGCAGGCCGTCCATCAGCTGTCCGGTCACCTCGTCTGGACTGCGCGAGGCGTCGATGACCAGGTGACCCTTCGGGTCACGGCGCGCCTGATCCAGGTAGCCCTGCCGCACGCGCCTGTGGAATTCGGCGCCCTTGCCTTCCATGCGGTCGAGCAGTGGACTCAGTCGCCGCATGGCCGTGTCGGTGTCCACGTCGAAGAGCACGGTGAGGTCCGGCCAGCGGCCACCGATGGCCACCTGCGCCACGGCGCGGATCTCGGCTTCGGCCATGCCGCCCGCGGCGCCCTGGTAGGCCAGGGTGCTGCCCACGAAGCGGTCGCTGATCACGCAGGCCCCGGCATCCAGCGCGGGCTTCACGCGCTCCTCGACCAGCTGCGAGCGGCTGGCCATGTAGAGGAGCATCTCGCACCGCACGGTCATCTCGCCATGAATGGGATCCAGCAGGATCTGACGGATGCGCTCGCCCACGGCGGTGCCGCCCGGCTCGCGCACCAGGACCAGCGGAAGCGAACGCGATTCGGCCCACGCCTGCAGCCGCGCGATCTGCGTGCTCTTGCCGCTGCCGTCCGGGCCCTCGAAGGCCAGGAACCGTCCTCGAAGCCGATCGCTCCATTCGGCGCCGCCCATGTCCGCAATGTAGCGGGGGTCAGGCGCAGCCACGGCACGCTCGACCAGGCTCACGCGTCCTCCGGGGGTTCCTCGACCTGCGGCGGGCCGATGACGGCGCTGCCCACCCGCACCAGGTTGGCCCCACACTCGATGGCGACCTCGTAGTCGCCACTCATGCCCATGCTGAGCAGGTCGAAGCGGTCGCCCCCCGCACCGGAAGCACGGCACTCCTGGAAGATCTCGCGGCAGCGGTCGAAGGTCTGGCGGGCCGCGTCAGGTCCACCCTGAAGCGGCGCCATGCACATGAGACCGCGCACCTTCAGGTTCAGCATGGTGTCCATCTGGTCGAGCAGGTGGCGGACGGCCGGCGGGGCGATGCCGTGCTTGCTCCCCTCGCCGCTCACGTTCACCTCGACCAGCACTTCCATGGGTGTCTCGCGACGCACGGCGGCGGCCTGCATCTCCTCGGCCAGCCGCAGGCTATCCACGCCGTGCACCAGTCGGGCCACCTCCATGCACTTGCGGACCTTGTTGCGCTGCAGCGAGCCGATCATGTGCCACCGGATAGTCGGCAGTTCGGCCTTGGGGTCCATCTCGCGGCGCCGCTGCAGCCATTCGCCCACGCTGGCCGCGCGCTGCACAAGCTGCTGCACCCGGTTCTCCGCCAGATCCACCTGCCCGAACTTCACGAGTTCGCGGATCTGGTCGATGCTTCCGCTCTTGGTGACCACCACCAGAAGAACTTCGGAGGGCTTGCGGCCGCTGCGCTTGGCCGCGGCCTCGACGCGCTGACGGACCTCGGTCCAGCGGCTCCGGAGTTCGCCGCTCGCGGCGGCATCCAGCGGGGCGGGTGCTGCGGTTTCTCCCATGCGGGCAGGCTAGCCCCGGGCGTCAAGCGGGGCAACGGCCTTGCGTTCCTACACTGTCGCGATGGCCACGTCGAACGATGCCACGGGTCCCGTTGTCCTCATCGTGCGCGATGGGTGGGGACGGAATCCGCACCCCGAGCACGAAGCCTTCAACGCCGTGAAGCTTGCCCACACGCCCTGTGCGGACATGCTCGAGCGCGACTGGCCCACCACGCTCATCCGGACCAGCGGCGAGGACGTGGGCCTGCCCGTGGGTCTGGAGGGCCCTGTCATGGGCAACAGCGAGGTGGGTCACCAGAACCTGGGCGCCGGTCGCGTGGTCGACCAGGAGCTCATGCGCATCACGCGGGCCATCCGCGATGGGTCGTTCGCACGCAACCCGGTGCTGCAGGAGGCCTTCCGGCGAGCGAATGCCTCGGGTCGATGCGTGCACGTGATGGGTCTGCTCAGCGACGGGCAGGTGCACAGCGATCTGCCGCACCTGGAGGCCATGCTGGAGCAGGCGAAGGCGGCGGGCGTGCCATCCGACCGGCTCTTCGTGCACGCCTTCACCGATGGGCGCGACACCGCCATGGACGGCTCGCTCCGATACCTGCCCTGGCTGCAGAGGGTGCTCGATCGCACGGGTGGTCGCCTGGCCACGATCTGCGGCCGCTTCTTCGCCATGGACCGCGACCACCGCTGGGAGCGCGTGAAGCGGGCTTACGACCTGCTCTGCGGGCGAGGCGGAGCCACGGGGGATTCGGCGCTGGCCGCCGTGCAGCGGCATCTGGCGAATCCGCCGGGACCCACGCAGAAGGGCGACGAGTTCACGCCACCAACCTGCGTGTGCGCGGCGGGCGCAATCCGCGACGGCGACAGCGTGATCTTCTTCAACTTCCGCGGCGACCGGCCGCGCGAGCTGTGCAAGGCCTTCATGCTGGATGATGCGGCGTGGAAGGCGGTGCAGGGCGGTGGATTCGACCGCGAGCCGAGGCCGCGCGACCTGTTCTTCGCCACCATGGCCGAGTACGAGCAGGGGCTGCCGGTGCATCCGATCTTCACCCGGCCCGCGAAGATGAAAGACATCCTGGGCGAGGTGGTGAGCCGCGCGGGTCTGACGCAGTTCCGCTGTGCCGAGACGGAGAAGTTCCCGCACGTCACCTTCTTCTTCAACGACTATCGCGAGGAGCCGTTCCCTGGCGAGCATCGCGTGATCGTGCCCAGCCCCAAGGATGTGCCCACCTACGACCTGAAGCCGCAGATGAGCGCCGAGGGAGTGCGTGACGCGGTGCTGGCGCGGCTCGCGGCGCCGGACTGCGAGCGCCTGTTCATCGTGAACTTCGCCAATCCGGACATGGTGGGCCACACGGGATCGCTCGAGGCGGCAACGAAGGCATGCGAGGTGGTCGATGCCTGCGTGCAGCGGATCGTGGAGGCCACCCTGGCGACGGGCGGCTCGCTCATCGTGACCGCGGACCACGGCAACGCCGAGCAGATGAGGGACCCGGTGACTGGCGCCCCGCACACCGCCCACACCAACTTCACCGTGCCGCTGACCGTGGTCGGCGGCAGCTGGAAGGATGCGCGCCTGCGCGAAGGTGGCCGACTGGGCGACGTGGCTCCGACCCTGCTGCAGATGCTGGGCGTGCCGAAGCCGGATGAGATGTCCGGGCGTTCGCTCCTCGCCTGCTGATGCGCACGCCCGCCTCAGGGTGAGACGCGATCGGCGAGGAAGCGCTCGCCTCGACGGATGCCGACGATCCAGACGTCCTTGCGGGGCACGGGGCCGTCCGCATACGAGATGACGCCGCTGGCTCCGCGGTAGTTGCGGATCTCGCCGATCGCCTTCGTGATGTCGGCGGGGCTGGGTGGGCCCAGCACGCTGGCCTTGTTCACCGCCGTGTTCACCATGCTCATGGCGTCGTAGCCCAGGGCCGCGAAGCCGTTGGGCGGCGGCGTGCCCCAGGCATCCAGGTACGCCGCGGCGAAGGCGGCGGCTTCCGGCGTGGCGCCCTTGCCGAACCACGCGTGCGTGGTGAAGAACACCGCCTCCGACTGCAGCTGCGGCACCTGGTCGTAGATCGAGCAATCCAGTCCATCGCCGCCCATGATCGGCACGAAGGGAAGCGCGGCGCGGATGGGCCCCAGCATCTGGCGCAGACCATCGGGTTCGGCGGAGAGGAAGACGAAATCCGGCGCCTTGCCCGAGCCGAGCGCCGCGACGGACTCCATGGCCCGCGGCGAGCGGAGGTCGATGCGGGTCTCCACCGTTCCACCGAGTCTCTCGAATGCCTGCACGAACGCACGGGCCAGTCCGCTGGTGTAGTCGTACCGGGCATCCATCACCAGAGCGCACCTTCGGCCGAAGGTGCGCGCCGCGTACTTCGCCGCCGCCTGGGCCTGCAGGTCATCACTGAACGCCGCCAGGAAGGTGCCGGGGCCACAGCGGTTGGGGAGCACCGGATCGGTGGCACCCACGATCATGAAGGGCTTGCCGGCCTGTGTGAACACGGGCACGGCGGCCATCGCCTCATCACTGTCGTTCAGGCCCACGCCCACCAGCGCCATGGGCTCCAGTTCCTGTGCGGCAGCCTTCGCGGCCGCGGGGGTGCTTGCCGCGTCACGCTCCACCAGCCGGAGCCTTGCCGCAGGCAGGGCCCGGATGGCGGCATCGAGGTCGGCCCGCTGCATGGCCAGCTGCGCACCGGCGGATGCCGCCATGCCGAAGTCGGCATTGGCCCCGGACTGCTCCATGAGCAGGGCCGCGGTCGGTGCATGGGATGCGCAGGCGGTCAGCAGCAGAGGGCACGCGAGCAGCGCGGGGATCCGGGGCATGCGGGCAGTCTAGTTGCGGGTGCGGTGAGGTCCGGCCGGATCCCCGTACCATGGACCATTCCATGCTTCCCCGACTGGCCATCATTGGACGCCCCAACGTGGGCAAGAGCAGTCTGTTCAACAGGCTCGCCGGGAAGCGCATCTCCATCGTGGATCCCACGCCCGGTGTCACGCGCGACCGCATCGGCGCCGCCATCAGCGTGAAGCCCACGCGCGGGCCTGCACGGGCGGTGGAGGTCGTCGACACCGGTGGCTGGGGCGTCTACACCACCGACAAGAACCGCATCGACGACGCCGGCAAGGATCTGGCGGGACTGACGCCGGACATCGAGTTCCAGATCATGGCCGCGGCCGAGGCGGCCGACGTGATCCTGTTCACCATCGACGCGCGCGATGGCGTGCTGGCCCTGGACCGCACCGTGTCGCAGCTGCTGCGCCGGCGCGGCATGGCCAAGCGCACGCTGCTGGTGGCGAACAAGGTGGACGACCGAAGCCTGGAGAATTCCGCCCAGGATGCCGCTCAATTGGGCTTCGGTCAGCCGATCTGCGTGAGCGCGCAGAGCGGCAACGGCCTCAATCGCCTGCGCGACGCCATCTGCGGCCGGCTGCCGGAGAAGAGCGACGACGTGGACGAGGCGCCTCCGGGCAGCGACCTGCGGGTGGCCATCGTGGGCCGACGCAACGCCGGCAAGAGCAGCCTGATCAACCAACTGGCTGGCGAGCCGCGGGTGATCGTGAGCGAGATCGCGGGCACCACCCGCGACAGCGTCGACGTGCGGATCGAGATGGGCGAGCGCGCGGTGACCTTCATCGACACGGCCGGCGTGCGCAAGCGCAAGAGCTGGGACGGCGACATCGAGTTCTACGCCAACACCCGCACCACCGACGCCATCGCGCGGGCGGACGTGTGCTGGCTGCTGCTCGATGCCACCGAGAGGAGCAGCCAGATCGAGAAGCAGCTCGCGGGCCAGCTGATCGAGGGGTTCAAGCCCACCGTGATCGTGGTGAACAAGTGGGATCTGGTGCAGCGCAAGCTCAAGCCCGCCGACTACCAGGAGTACCTCACGCAGGAATTCCCGGGCCTGGAATTCGCGCCGATCTGCTTCGTGAGCGCGAAGTCGGGACTTGGTGTGCGCGACGCGGTGGCCATGAGCTTCTCGCTGCGGGATCAGGCTGCCCATCGCGAGGGCACCGGCCGCATCAACAACGCCATCCGGCGCATCCTTCAGGAGCGCGGCCCCAGCAGCAAGCTCGGCACCAAGGCCAAGGTGTTCTACGTGAGCCAGATCGCCGTGAACCCGCCCACCATCGCGGTGGTGGTGAACAAGCCCGCTCTGTTCGAGGGCCAGTACGAGCGCTACCTGCTCAACCGCCTGCGCGAGGAACTTCCCTTCAGCGAGGTGCCGATCAAGCTGCAGTTCAGCGCCAGGCGCCGCTGGCAGGATTCGCCGGAGGGCAGGCCGGACGGCGTGGCTGCGGGCGTGCCCGACGATGCGCCCGAGGCGGATTTCGAGCCCGGCGAGAAGCCTCGCCGGGCCCAGCCTCGTGCCAAGGCCCCACGCAAGCCAGCCACCGGGCGCAGCGGCCGCGTGGCCGCGAAGGCTGCGGCGAAGGCCGCGCGTCGAGGCCCTCGCAAGCGCTAGCGGCGGCCGCCGCCGTGCGCCGCCGCGTGGTTCGCCTGGTGGAATCCACTGGGTGACCGCTGCATGGGACGCCGGCCTTCCTGTGGTGCCGGCCGGTGGCCATCACCCACCCACTCGGCGCTGCCGTTGGCGGCCCGCATGGCGGCGCGGGGATCGTTGAAGTCGCCCTTGGCATTGGCCATGTTCCACATGCGGGCGTTGGTGGCCTTCTGGTCGATGCCGCGCTGGATGGCGTTCCAGTTGCCCGCCCGGGCCAGGGCGTGCTCATCGAACCCGCGGTCGTTCACGGCGCGGTTCATGGCCGCGTTGCGAAGCTGATCCGCTCGGCTGCGGTCATTCCATGCATCGTTCCAGCGGTTGCCGTCGTAGGGATGCCAGTTGTTCCACCAGCGGTCCCATCCGCCGTTCCATCCCCAGTGGCCCCATCCCCATCCGTAGGCCGCGGACCAGCCCGGGTACCAGCCCCAGCCGGTCCAACCGGCATTCAGGACCTCGGGATAGACCGCCGGCTGCCACGCGCCCCACATGTCGGCGGCAGGAGGCGCGAAGGTGCCCGTGTCCTGGTCGTACGCGGCCTGGGTGCCCCAGGTCTGCGGGCCCACGTCGCCGCTGTAGCCCGTGCCAAAGACCACGGTTCCGTCCCGCACGAACGTGCCCACGTATCCGCTGGTGAAGCCGAAGGTGACGCTGTCGGCGTCGCTGGCGTACACGCGCACGAAGGTCACCGGATACACCGGACAGCTGGAAGGAATGGTGTAGATCGATTCTGGCACGGCATCGCAGAGCGTCCATGGGCCACGATCCGAGGTCGCCGTGAACCAGGCCGCGGAGTCGCAGCAGAAGAGCGTGCCGCCGACCCGGATCACCGGCTGGCTGCTGTTGGTGGCGTAGCTCATGTCGGTGCCCTGGATGGGCGACCATGCGGGATCGCCGTTCCATGTCACGCTGCAGCTCGCCTTCGATCGCTGCAGAACCACGTTGCGGACCAGGCCGGTGCTGGCCACGGCCTCACGCGCCGCCGGCGTGCCCGGCACGCTGGCCATGGCCGCCGCCACACGCGGACGGGAGGTGTCGACGGTGGCGAACGCCTTCGGCACATTCGCCGGTGCCACCAGGGCCCATGGACCGGTCCACGCATCGGCACTGAACCAGCGGCCGCTGGCCAGCACCCACAGCCGCGGGCTCTGGTTGCTCACCAGCACGGTCTGCGCGGTGTTGGTGACAAGCCCGATGTCGTTGCCGATGTTGACCACGTTCGGTTCACCGTTCATGGTCACCAGCACGGTGGGCCGGGTGACCACCAGGACGGCTGGCGGGGTGGTCGGAGCATCGCCCTGGACACGCTCCACGTTGTCGCTGAGGTCCGATGGGGTGGCCGGCGGGTTGCCCAACGCACTCACGGCTTCCGCGGGGGGTGCCTCGGCTGGTTCGTAGGGACCCGCCAGAGCCGCGGACTTCATCCAGCGATCGGCACCCAGCCGCACCACCCACGCCTGGTTCCAGCCCTGCGCGGGGGCCCGAAGCAGGATGAAGGGCGTGTTCGTGACCCGGCTCCATCCGGTGCTCGCCAGCGGCGACAGCCTCGGATCCCCGGTCACGCTGATCAGGACCGTGGGCCGGATGGTGACCACGATGGCCGGCACCGCGCTGGAGAGAGGGGTCTCCTTGCTCGCGGCGGTCACGGTGATGTCCTCGGTCAGCGTGGAGAGTGGCAGGGTGATCGCCATGCCGTCGAGCGAGCGGGTCAGCGCCGCCGAGATCGCCGGAGCATCGGACAGGCCGGCCACGTCCGAGATGGCGAAGCCGTCGAGTTCCACCATGCCGGCCACATCCGCCGCCGCCATGGATGCGGTCATGGTGACCGTGCCGCTTCGCTCCGGCGCGTCACCCTGCTTCACCTGGAGCACGGAGGTCATGGTCACGGTGCCGGCGGCGAGTCCGGTGAACTGCGGCTGGTTCAGCGTGTAGCCGGTGCCGTCCACCGTGGTGGTCTGGGGCCATTCTCCACTGTTGCGTGGCGAGGCAGTCTGGGCAGCGGTCTGCCGGGGGGCCGAGGCAAGGGAGAGGTGGGACAGGCCCAGCGACGCGAGGATGAGAAGGTGACGGAGCATGGCCGCGAAGATACGCCCATGCCCGTACGATGGCCTCGCGTGTCCATCGTCCCGCTGCCCATGTTCGAGCAGGATGCCGATCCGGCGCGGCGCGGCAACGCCCTGACCGACGAGCAGGTCTATGCGTCGCTGAAGCCGCCCACCAGCATCGTGGTGCGCTACGGCGCCCGCCGCATGGTTGGGGAGTTCCCCTACGAAGGTTCCGGCAAGCCCGGCTGCGGCAGCAAGCTTGTGGTTCGAACGCCCCGAGGCACCGAGCTGGGCGAGATGCTGACCACCACCTGCGGCAATGGCGGCTGCGGCAAGAGCGTCTCGCGCAGCGAGATCCTCAAGTACATCGAGCGTTCGGGCGGGAAGGACTACCCGTTCACGGGCGAGGGACGCGTGCTCCGACTGGCCGAATCCGCGGACCTGGAATCATGGAGCCGCCTGCAGGCCAGCACCCGTGCACGTCTCGACCGTGCGCGAGAGGTGGCCCGCGACTTCGGCCTGCCCATCAAGCTGGTGGAACTCGAGGCCATCCTGGGTGGCGAGCTGCTCACGCTGCACTTCATGGCCACCGACGAATCGAAGCCGGACGTCACGCCGCTGGTCGAGGCCCTTCATCGCGTGTTCGACACGCCGGTGGTGGCACAGCAGATCGGTGCGCGCGACGAGGCCCGCCTGGTCGCCGACTATGAGAAGTGCGGCCAGCACTGCTGCTGCAAGAACTTCCTGAAGGTGCTCAAGCCCGTGGGCATGAAGAGCGCCAAGACGCAGAAGGCCACCATGGACCCGCTGAAGATCAGCGGGCGTTGCGGCCGATTGATGTGCTGCCTCCGCTACGAGGACCAGACCTACGAGGAACTGGCGAAGCGTCTGCCCAAGAAGGGCACCGTGGTCCGCACCAGCGAGGGCACCGGCACGGTGATCGACGGGAAGATCCTGGTGCAGCTGGTGCTGGTTCGACTGCAGGAGGACAACCGCGAAATCGCGGTTCCCGTGGAGGAGTTGCTGCCATGAGCGAGACGAGGCCGGCGAACCCCGATGAGGGCGACTGGATCGACACCCTGCAGGGACTCTTCGTGGCCTTCGTGGTGGCCATGATCTTCCGGGGCTTCGTGATGGAGGGGTTCTTCATTCCCACCGGGTCCATGGGGCCCACGCTTCGGGGGCAGCACGTGCGCATGCGCGGCGACTTCACCGGCTATGCCTACGACGTGGATGCCGGTCCGCTGACCGAGAGTGGTGCCGCCGCCACGGCGCGGGTGCCCCTGATCGATCCCATGGTGACGCGGCAGTACCCGGTCGGCGAATCCGAAGTCGGCCTGCTTCGACGTCAGAGCGTGGCGGGCGATCGCGTGCTGGTGCTCAAGTACCTGCCGTGGCTGCTGCGGCCGGGGCGGTGGGACGTGCCGGTGTTCCGCAATCCGCCGTTTCCGCTTGGGGATTCCTCCAACTACATCAAGCGGCTCGTGGGGTTGCCCAACGAGAGCGTGGTGCTGGCCGATGGCGACATCTTCACCGGCGCCGCGGACGCGCCCGCCGATCAGCTTCGGGTGCAACGCAAGCCGGAGATGGTGCAGCGAGCGGTCTGGCAGCCGGTCTGGCGAAGCGACTGGGGCCCGGCCGACATCCGACGCATGGAGCAGTCCATCCGAAGGCCGTGGCCGGGACCGGCGCTCAAGCCGGCCGTCGCGGATCGAGCGCGCTGGTCGCAGGCCCAGGGCCGGGCCTGGACATGGCCGGATGCATCGAGCACGTCGCTCGAACTGGACCTGAAGGCGTGGCCCATCACCGACTGGAACGCCTACAACGCGTGGCGCCGGGTTCCGGAGTTCCCCATGTCGGACGTCCGCGTGCGGGGCACCTTCGAGCCCAGCGATCCCGATGCGTTCACGGCGACGCTGGAGCTGGTCACGCGCGGCCTGCGCATCACCGCCGAGGTGCGCAATGGGCAGGTCGTGGCGACCGTGGCACCCGTGCAGGCTGATGGGGTGAAGCCACTGGCGCGTCAGGAGGCCAGGCTGGCCACGCCTGACCAGCTGCTCGACATCGATGTCTGGCACGTGGACCAGCAGGTGTGGATCTTCGTCAACGGGACGGAGGCGCTTCGCATGCCCTACGAGCTCGATCCGGATGGCACCTCGCCGACCGAGCGCATGGTGGCGTGCGGCATCGACCTGCAGCGGTACGTGCAGAACCCCACCGACGCGAAGCCGCAGCCGATGCAGTCGCTGGCCTGGCGCCTGGCCGGCTCGCCGTTCGAGGTGCGAAATCTCCGGATCGACCGTGATCTCTATTACCAGCCGGGGGTGCTGCTGCCGGGCAATCAGATGCCCACGAACGGACCCCTGCTGGTGGGGCGCGCCTTCGCCTGTGATCCGGAGAACCCGGCCAGGCTCGGACCCGACGACTACCTGATGATGGGCGACAACAGCCCCGCCAGTCGCGATGGCCGCTTCTGGGGACGTCCGCATCCGATCCTGAAGCAGTCCATCGGTTTCGATGCGCCCTTCGTGGTTCCCGGCGAATTGCTGGTGGGCAAGGCGTGGTGCGTGTACTTCCCGGCCACCTACCCGCTGGGTGGTGGGCTGGACATGCAGGATCCATCGGCGCGAAGTCCCAACCTGGTGCCCAACTTCGGATCGCTGCGGTTCATCCGCTGAGCGTGAGGTGGATCGCGCGGTGGTGGTCGATCGTGCTACCTTCGCCGAATGCTGAACGGCACCCTTCGACTGTCCCTGGTCGCGCTCGCATGCTCGCTGGTCGCCTGTGGTGGTTCCACGGCGGGTCGCGTGGGCTTCATCCCGCGCAGCGTGCCCATGATGGAGGCCAAGGGTGACGAGCACACCAGCCAGTTCAGGGCCAAGGGGTTCAAGCTGGCCGACTACGGCAAGGTCTCGGTGGAGTCGGTGTCCATGTCCCGCCAGGTCGACGTGGAGCTGAAGCCCGAGGAGTTCGAGGACCTGCGAACCCGCTTCCAGAAGAGCCTGCAGGGAGCGCTGGAGCAGGCGGGTGGCAAGGGTGATCGCACGCTGGTGGTTCGCGGCGAGATCACCGCCATCAAGCCCAACAAGCCCATGCTGAACGTGGCACCGCAGACGCAGCTGCTGAAGCGCGGCTACGGCTACGCGGCGTGCGAGATCTTCGCCACCGACGGGCTGGGCGGACCGGTGGTGGCGGCGTGGATGAACACCATGGACACGCAGCGCTTCGGCAGCGAGAAACTCTCCGAGTTGGGCACCGCCCGGAAGGCGTGCGAGGCGTGGGGTCCCGCGTTCCGAGCGTTCCTGGCGGAGTGACGATCACTCGCCGCGCAGGGCGGCGTCCAGCTGGGAAAGCACGGCCTGCGCCTCGGCGGCGTCCATGGCGGGGTCGCGCAGCACCGGCACGGGCAGGGCACGGAGCGTGGCATGCTTGCGATCGGGTGCACCATCCGGCGGATCGACCGCAAGCACCAGGAGCCGGCTGGCCTGGCGGAGTTCACGCAGCTTGTCGATCGGAAAGACGTCGGCGACGTCGACCAGCGGCCCCGCGTCCTCGTGCGGTTCCGGCACCTGGTCATGCCACTCGATCGCCGCGGACATGACCCACGAAGCCGCGCGGCGTCGCAGCGCCTTCTCCATCTCCTCGGGATCGGTCGGCTCGCATCGACCACGGAACGAGTCCAGCAGCCAGCGTCGGTCGGCGCGGAGCGAGGCCTTGAAGCCGAAGGGATCGGTCCGGTCGACACGCTCGATCGCGCGCTTCAGGCGCTCACGCTGGTCCGCGCCAAGGCCCGGAAGCCGGACGGCGCGCCGCACCGCGGGGACCAGGTCGCGGGCCGCCGCCAGCGCCATGCAGCTGCTGGCCTGGTGCGGATCGGCTGCAAGTGCCTGCACGGCCGCCGCCGCGAGGTCGATGCGATCGACCGCATGTTCGGCGTCGCCCAACCATGCGTCGGCCAGCGCCAGCCGAGCGGCACCCCGCATGCCCCCGAGCGTGGCGAGCGGCGGAATTCCCCTCACGCCGCGCACCTTCTCGAAGTCGATGTCGCGGCGCTCGATCGCAGCCGCCTGCGCCATGTCGGCCAGGATGCCGTCGCGGCAACCCTGAAGGCAGGCGACGCCGGCCTCGACGACCTGATCACCTTCCTTCGGTCCAGTCGCTCGGACCAGCTCGACGCCATCCTGGCGATCGTCGGGGATGGCGTTCACGCGGGCGGCGATGCGCGCCCACAGCAACGCCGGCGAGCGGAGACTGGCGACGGCTTCGGGATCGTCGGCGAGGCGCTTCAGCAATGCCGCCAGCGATTCCAGATCGGCAGCCGAACGCTTCTGTCGCGCGATCACGCCATCGATCGCGGGCAGGACCGCGCGCAACGTGCTGGCCGGTCCGCGAAGCGCATCGAGCATCTTGCGGGCCTTGCGGGCGAGTTCCGCGGATTTCTGCGCATCGGGCTCCCTCGCCGCCTGCGCCTGCAGGTCGAACATCGGCTCCAGGCTCGGCAGCGCCTCCAGCATGACGGCCGGATCGGCGGCGGGCGTGCCTTCGGGTGCTCCGATGTGCCGAAGAAAGCCCTCGCCATCCATGCCGCCGCGGACGGCGTTGCGAAGTTCGGCTTCCAGAGATCCGTACTCGCCACGAACCGAGTCGGCCACATGGAAGGGGTCGTTCGCGCGCAGCGGGGCCAGTTCCTGCAGCAGTTGCTTGGCGCCCTCCCGGTTCAGCGATCCCTGGTCCACCGCGTCGCGGATGGATTCCTTCACGTGGTCCGACATGGCCTGGCCCACGAGCGCAGAGATGATGATCGCGTCCTGCCCGGGTTGCAGGGCCATGCTCGCCATCTGTCCCTGCGTTCGCACCATGCCCTCGATGTCGCCGTCGGCCATCTGGATGTCGGCCTTCAGCCGCATCAGGCACATCGCCTGGCGCATCCTGCTCAGGTGCGGCAGGAGCAGGCCAAAACCCTGGCTGCGGTCGAGACCGAAATCGCACCTCTTCTGCGCTGCCGCCTCGTCCAGGGCGTCGAACGCGGGCTGCAGTTTCGTCACCAGGAGCCGCACCCGATCATCGCGACCGGGATCGAAACCGAGGCCGTCGCTGGAGTCGTGGACCACGTCCCACTCCTCGGCGGTCAGCAGTCCGCCGGGGTTGTGCTGCTCGTCCTTCGGAGCCAGCAGCGGGAAGGCCCGTCGCCATGCCTCGGCGGCGTTGCCACCGGCGGTGGCCTGGGCACCCGACGCGCGCAGACCGGCCATGACGGTCAGTCCTGCCGCCACCAGGGCACCGAAGGCCCGAATACACCGCAGTTTGCGGTCAATCGGCATGTCGGGCAGGGTATCGGACGACACCAAAATCCCGCACGGGTGCAGACTGCGCATGCGTCCACCCGAAGCGGGCATCCGAAAGCAGGGAACCATGCCCAGCATCAGCTTCGACGGTCAGAGTTTCTCCTGGAACGGTCGCCGGCTGTGGCTGGTGGGGGCCAATCTGGAGTACGCGCTGATGGCGCCCGAGCGCTGGGCCACCGCGATCGGCTCGCTTCGGCAGATGGGCTTCAACACCATCCGCGCCAGCGTGCCGTGGTGCCTGCACGAGTGCCGGCGCGGTCGGTTCGACTTCGCGGGCGGGCTGGATGTGGGTGCGTTCCTTCGCGAGTGCCGCGGACAAGGCATGCATGTGCTGCTGAGGCTGGGGCCCGTGGTCGGCGAACCCTTCGATGGAGGTGGGCTGCCTGCGTGGCTGGCGGCGGAACCCGGGGTCCGGCTTCGGCAGGTGAACGAGACCTTCCTGAAGCACGTCAACGCGTTTCTGCGAGCGATGGCGGAGCAGGTGCGGCCGCTGCAGGCCACCGAGGCGCAGAACGGCGGTGGATTCGGCGACCAGAAGCCAGGGGACGGCGGACCGCTGCTGGCGGTGCAGATCGAGCATGCATGGAACTGCGGCAACGAGACGGCCGGACACGCCTATCACGCCGAGCTGCTGCGCGTGGTGCGTGAACGGGGCTTCACGGTGCCGGTCCTCACGTGCAACGGACTCTGGATCCACGCCGAGGGTTGCGTGGAGGTCTGGGAAGGCTGGAACGATCTCTTTCCGCACCTTCGACAGCTGCAGCAGGTGCAGCCCGACGCGCCGCGACTGGTCGAGATTCGCGAGGAGGCCGCGAAGGCCGCGGGTGCGGTGAAGGGAGTCGGCTGGTCGGTCGGCATGGACCTGCTCGGCCGCATGGGGCAGATCCTGGCCGCAGGCGGCCAGCCCATTCTGCCGGGTGTGCAGCGCAGTGACCGCTCCAACGCGGTTCCGGCGCTGCTCGATGGCGTGGGGCGGCCGAATGCGCAGATCCGCTCCGTTCGCCGCATGGTGAGCTTCGCCAACCATTTCGGTCACGTGTACGCCGATGCCGACGGCTCAAGGCAGGTGGCCGTGCAGGCACCCGATGCGCTGCAGCCGGGCGGCTTCAGCGTGATCAGCGTGGAAGGGTCGGCCGGTCGCGTCAACTTCGTGTTCCGCGGGCCGGACGGCCCCAGGGGCGAGCGGCATGACGCGGCCAGCCTGGTCACCACCGAAGGCGGACGCATGCGAGTTGAACTGGGGGATGCCCCGGTGGGCTGGTACCTCTTCGACGTCAGCCTGCATGGCAGGGCCACACTGGACTGGTGCAACCAATCGCCGTGGGCGCTCATCGACCGTTCGCTGCTGGTGCTGCAGGGACCGGCGGGTTCCGCGGCATCGCTCAGCATCGATGGCGGCGAACTGCAGTTCACGCTGCCGGACGAGAAGGCTGGCGCCAAGCCCGTGGTCCTGCAGCATCAGGGCATGGTGATTGTGGGATGCAATCAGTCGCAGATCGATGCCGCCGTGATCTATGGCCGCAGCCTGCTTGTGGGTGTGGAGCGGGTGCATGCGGACGGGGACATCGATCTGGCCCACGGTTTCAAGCAGGCCTTCCGAGTGGAGAGCAGCGGTCGCGTGCAGGCCATTCCGCCGCCGCGCGGACGTGCCAAGCCCGTGGCCGCATCGCTCAAGGGCTGGCAGATGGCCGACTGTGGCGAGTTCATGCAGGGCACCAGCCAGCGTTTCGCGGGAATCCCGGGGCCGGCCGGGCTGGGCGCATGCGGCGCCTACTCGGGTTGGGGCTGGTATCGCGTGCAGTGGAAGCAGCCCAAGGGGGGATTGCTGCTTCCGGGCGCCGCGGGCCTCATGCATGCCTGGATGGATGGCAAGCCGATCGAGTCGCTGCTGCACGCGAAGGTGCCCATGCCACTGGCCACGGGTCAGCACACGCTCACGGTGCTGGCGAGGCAGGGCGGCCGCACCGCATCACAGGCGGCCGCGGGCGTGGCCATCGGGTTTCCTCAGGCACCGCATGTGGTGCAGCCACTTGCCGCCAAGGTGAGCGTGATCGATGCGCCGAGCGAGGACCCCTTCAAGATCGAGGCGTTCATTCCCGGCCTGGCGCCGGGGCAGTTGCCCAGTCCGAAGGCCGTGAAGATCGGCTTCCAGCAGCGCCGCAAGGAACCGATCCTGATCGATGCCGACGGATTGCCGCTGCGCGCGCTGGTGCTGGTGAACGGTCGGGCCCACGGGCTGGTCGACTGGCACGGTCAGGCCGGCGATGTGCTGGTGCTTCGCATGGCGACCAAGTCCGAGCCCAAGCGCGGTCTGCAGAGCGGGTCGAACGAGGTGGTGCTGCTGCCGCTGCAGAAGGATGGGGCTGGTGCGGAGAGACTGGCGAAGTCGGTGCGGTGCTTCGCCAGCCTGCAGGAGCTTCACGGTGACGACGCGCACTGGGCCTTCGCTCGCTGGGAGGCACCGCAGCGAGGGCTTGGTGCTTGGCGTGACCTTGCGGCCGTGAAACCCGGCACGCCGCGCTGGTTCATGGCCTGCTTCGAGAGGCCCAAGGCGGCGGATGGACCCGTGGCCATCGAGTGTGTTGGCTTGAGCCACGGTCACGTGTTCGTGAATGACCAGCTGGTCGGCGCCTACGACCTGGCCGCGGGCCGCTCGCAGGTGGAATTGCCGACGGAGCGGCTCCAGGCGGAGAACACGATCACCATCTTCGATGCCGAGGGTCGGTCGCCGGCGGGCGTGCGCGTGCGGGGGTGAAGCCCCTCGCCCGGCTCACTCCGCGCTCATCGGATGCCAGACCGTCTTGTACTCCACCGCGCCGCGGAAGGCCTCGGGGCCTTCCCATGCATGCGTGTCGTCGAAGTCCGCGTCCGGCTTGATCACCCGCACCCGCTTCAGGTTGTCGGCGCCGGCCTCGCGAAGGCCTGCGGCCTCCTTCTCGTCGGCGCTCGCCACCAGGCCGTCGATGTCGCGGTGCGCCGCGAAGGCGGGCAGCAGTTCCTTGCGCGTGCCGGTGAGCAGGTTGAACACGCCCGCCGGGAAGTCGCTGTTGGGCACGCTCTCGGCGACAAGCAACGCGGGCAGGGGCGTGTGCTCGCTGGCCATGCACACCACCGTGTTGCCAGCGCAGATCGCCGGCAGCCACAGGCTCAGGAAGCCCAGGAAGGGCGACTGCTCCGGCGCGATCACGCCGAGCACCCCCACCGGTTCGGGGCACGTGAAGTTGTGGAAGGGCTGCGCCACCGGGTTCTGGTTGCCCAGCAGACTGGTGATCTTGTCGCTCCAGCCGGCGAAGCAGATCACGCGGTCGATGCCCGCGGCCACCTCGGCCTGCGCCTTCTTTGCGCTTCGGCCCGTGGTCTCGCGGATGGCCGAGGCGATCTCCACCGCGCGGCCTTCGAGCATTTCCGCCAGGCGGTGCAGGATCTGCCCGCGCAGGTAGGGGGTGGCGGAACTCCAGGCGCCCAGCGCGCCGCGCGCGGCCTCGACCGCCTCGCGCAGGTCCTTGCGACTGGCGGTGCACAGGTGGCCCAGCAGGCCGCCGTCGGCATCGCGCAGGGCGTGCGTGCGTCCGCTCTCGCCGCGCGGGTACGCCCCCTTGATGAACAGCTTGTGGGTCTTCAGCACGGTCACGCGGTCGTTGGAAGCTTCGCTCATGGGTGTTTCCTCGCCGCGCTCAGTGCGCCAGGTACTCCAGCAGGCCGTGGCGGCCGCCCTCGCGTCCGAAGCCGCTCTCCTTCACGCCGCCGAAGGGACTGGCCGCGTCGAACAGGTTGAAGCCGTTGCACCAGACCACGCCCGCACGCAGCCGTCGGGCCACGTCGAACATCTTGGCGCTCTTCTCGGTCCAGATGCCGGCGCTCAGGCCGTAGGCGCTGTCGTTGGCCCGCGCGACCGCCTCATCGACGGTGCGGAAGGTCATGAGCGCCACCACGGGGCCGAAGATCTCCTCGCGCGCCACGGTGTGGCTGGGCTGCACGCCCGCCAGCGCCGTGGGCCGGCACCAGAAGCCCTTCGTGGGCAGCGTGCCGCAGCCGCTCTCGAGCACCTCGGCACCCTCCTTGCGGGCGATCTGCACGAAGCCCTGGATGCGGTCGCGCTGGCTCGCGCTGTTGATGGCGCCCACGTCGGTGTTCTTGTCCATGGGGTCGCCCACGCGCAGGCTGGACATGCGCTGCAGCAGCTTGTCGCGGAATTCCTCGGCCACGCTCTCCTCCACAAGCAGGCGGCTTCCCGCGCAGCACACCTGACCCTGGTTGTAGAAGATGCCCTGAACGGCGCCTTCCACCGCCTGATCGATGGCCGCATCGGCGAACACGATGTGCGCGCCCTTGCCGCCCAGCTCCATGGTCAGCCGAACCGGCCGTGCCGCGCACGCCTTCACGATGGCCTTGCCCACCTCGGTGCTTCCGGTGAAGGCGATCTTGTGGAAGCCCGCATGGCCAGCCACCAGCTTGCCGGTCTCCGGGCCGCCCGTGACGATGTTCACCACGCCCGGCGGCAGGTCGACTTCCTGCAGGATCTCCGCCAGTCGCAGCGCCGTCAGCGGCGTGGTCTCGGCGGGCTTGAGCACGCAGGTGTTGCCGCAGGCGAGCGCGGGCGCCAGCTTCCAGGCGGCCATCATGAGCGGGAAGTTCCACGGAATGATCTGTCCGCACACGCCCACCGGCCGCGGCTCGCCACCGCCCGGCATGGCGTAGCGCAGCTTGTCGCACCAGCCCGCGTGGTGGAAGAAGTGCTTGGCGCTCTCGGGCACGTCGCCGTCGCGGCTCTCGCGGATGGGCTTGCCGTTGTTGAGCGTCTCGAGCACCGCCAGCTCGCGGGCGCGCTCCTGCATGCGGCGGGCGATGCGGAACAGGTACTTGGCACGCTCCTTGCCGGGCAGGCGCGACCACTTGCGCTGCGCCTTGGCCGCCGCCGCAACCGCCGCGGCCACGTCGGCCTTGCCAGCCTCGGCCACCCGTGTCAGCGTCTCCTCGGTGGCCGGATTGATCACCTTCATGAACTTGCCGGACTTCGGCTTCACGAACTTGCCGTCGATGAAGAGCCCGTGCTCGGCGGCGATCTCGGGGCGGAAGCTCTCGGGCGCGGGGGCGTAGTCCCAGGCCACGTGGTCAGGAGGAGTGTGGAGTGCCACGAGGGCAGGTTACCTAGGAAATTCGGCATGCTTTCTGGAAACGAGACCTGAAGGCGTTAGGATGAATCCATGAAGTCCTTTCCGCTCGTCATCGAGCAGGATGCTCAGACCGGCTTGTTCGTCGGCTACGTGCCGGGCTGGCCGGGAGCCCACGCCCAGGGTGTCACCGTCGAGGCGATGCGCAGCAACCTTGCCGAGGTGGTGAGCATGCTGCTGGAGGACGGCGAGCCCCGACTCGAGTCGCAATTCATTGGAACCGATCAGCTGAAGGTCGCCTGAGCGTGGGCGAGGCTCCCATCCTGAAGCCACGGGAGGTGGAGGCGGTCCTGCTGTCCCTGGGTTTCGCGGCCGTTCGGCAGCGAGGCTCCCAGCCTGCTGAGGCGCATCGCCAAGGACATCAACGAGCCCCTCGATCGCTTCACTCGTCGCTGATCACCGCACCGACCGCACCACGGGCGGCGGTGGAACGCCCAGCTTCTCGAGGGCATCCAGGTACTCCTGCTCG
>JBILWQ010000122.1:0-6179 GCA_044369805.1 Phycisphaerales bacterium | reverse complement strand
TCTCCTACTCGCCCTACGACAACCTGCAGGCAAGGGACTACCCGGCCATGCTGGTCACCACCGGCGTGTGGGACTCGCAGGTGGGCTACTTCGAGCCCGCCAAGTGGGTGGCCCGCCTGCGGCGCCTGAAGACGGACTCGAATCCGCTGCTGCTGCACGTGAACATGGAGGCCGGGCACGGCGGTCGCAGCGGCCGCTTCGAGCGGCTGGAGCAGGTGGCTCGCGAGCAGGCGTTCTTCCTGGACCTGGCCGGCATCAACCGCTGAATCAGGACTGCGGATCGGCGGTGAACTGGCCGCGGGTCCTGCGCAGCAGGGCCACGGTGTCCAGGAAGGCGTCCGCCTCGACAGGCCGGCCCATGAGCCAACCCTGAGCGGCATCGCAACCCTGGTCCTTCAGCCAGATCCACTGTGCTGCGTGCTCCACGCCCATGGCCAGGGCCCGCCATCCGAGTCGGTGCGCCAGCTTCAGGACCGTGTCCACGGCCAGGCGATCGTCGGTGCTTCCGGGCAGGGGCCGGATGAAGGACCGGTCGATCTTGATCTCGTCGATCGGCTGCCCGCGGAGCATGGCCAGCGTGGCCAGGCCGGCCCCGAAATCATCCACGCACACGGCGACGCCGAGCGTGCGAAGGGCCTCCAGCGCCAGGCGCAGGCCTCCGTCATCGTGCAGCAGCGCACTCTCGGGCAACTCGATCGCCAATTGATCACCGCTCACGCCGCTCTCGGAGAGCGCTCGCCGAACCGTCTCGACCAGCCGACCGTGCGTCAGTTGCCGAGGCGAGACGTTCACGCTCACGCGCAGGCGGAGCCCCTGGCTCAGCCACCGAGCCGCCTGTCGGCAGGCTTCACGAAGGCTCCACGTGCCGATCTCCTCGATCAGTCCGTTCGCCTCGGCCGCGGCCACGAAGCGCGCGGGTGGCACGCTCACGCCATCGGCTGGGGTCCAGCGGATGAATGCCTCGGCTCCGAATGGATCGCCGCGGTCCATGCGCACGATGGGTTGGAACACGAGGCGGAACTCCGCACGGTCCACTGCACGGCGGATGGCGGAAGCCAATTGCAGGTCGTCCAGCACCCGCGCAGCCATGTCGTCGCTCCAGCCCTGTGGAACCAGCGTGCCGGCGTCCTGGGCCTGGCGGGCCGTCACCTCGGCGCGCTGCAGAAGCGTTGGCGCGTCCTGCCCACGGGCCTCGGCCATGCCCGCGTGCAGGCGAAGCCGGAGTTCGCGTCCCGCCACGGACAGGGGCGCCGTGGCCTTCTTCACCAGGACCACGGCCAGCTCCTCCAGCGGCGGGCCACCGGCATCGACCGCCACGGCGGCGCCGTCGTCCATCATGACCAGTTCGCATCCACGCGGAAGAAGCGGCGCCAGTCGCTGCCGGAACTCTCCGCGGAGAGCGCGCGATGCCTCGCCGCCCAGCGCCGCCGACAGGGCATCCAGTCTCTCCACCCGAAGCACGATCACGCCGCGAAGGCGACCCTGCGTCAGCATGGCCTCGACCACCCCCTCGGCCCCATGCCGCCGGGCATCGGCGCCGCCCGTGTCGAGCAGTTGTCGCCGCCGGGCGAGGCGACCCTGCACCGCTTCCAGAACCTGCCACGGCGTGACCCCGAGCCCAACGGCCTGGTCCACGCCTGCGCGCAGCAGATCCACGTGCCGATCGCGATGGGCCACCGCGATCAGCATGCAGCCGTGCAGGCGGCGATCGGCACGCACGGCGCGGGCCGCTTCCAAGGCATCGCACGCCGGACTGTCGAGCAGCAGCATGGCCTCGGGCAGGCTTGCCGCGGCCGTTCGCGTGGCGTCCGCGGCATCCGCGGTGACGGTGATCTCCATCGCAGCCGTGGCCAATTCCTGCGTGATGCCGTCACGGCGATCGCCGGGGTCGCCCATGATCAGCACATGGCCCTGCATGCGGACGATGCTACCGGTGGATCGCCAGCCGCCCCGTGGTGCTGCGCGATCTTTCGGAAAAAGGGCAGCAATCCCGCAAGGCAGGGCGAGTGATCGCGACCATGCCGCCATGAGCGTTCGAGTGCACGGATTCGCGTTGCGCGGCATCGAGGCGGTGCCCTGCGAGGTGGAAGTCGATCTCAGTGGCCAGGGCCTGCCTCGCACCACGCTTGTGGGGCTGCCGGATGTCGCGGTGCGCGAGGCGATCGATCGCGTGCAGACCGCGGTGGCCAATGCGGGGTTCGACTGGCCCGGTGGTCGCGTGACCATCAATCTGGCGCCGGCGGATCTTCGCAAGGAAGGCCCGGCCTTCGATCTCCCCATGGCCATCTCGGTGCTGGCCGCAGGTGGCGCGCTGAAACGGAGTCGAGGGTCTCCTCCCGCACTCGATCGATGGCTCATGGCGGGTGAACTGGCGCTCGATGGGCGCGTGCGCCCGGTGCGTGGCGCCATCTGTCTGGCCATTCTCGCGAAGCAGGCGGGTTTCGATCGCGTCATGGTGGCGCGCGAGAACCTCGCCGAGGCCTCCGCGGTCGACGGGGTCAGGGCGGTGGGGGTGGAATCGCTTCGGCAGGCGATCGAGGTGGTGGGTGGGCTGCAGGACGGGCAGCGGGCGATGGGGGTGGAAGCGCCGGGCCCTCAAGTCCCGCACGAGGTGGACTTCAGCCGCATCAAGGGTCAGCATGGGGCACGGCGTGCGCTGTGCATCGCCGCGGCGGGCATGCACAATCTGCTCATGATCGGGCCCGCGGGCAGCGGCAAGACGCTCATGGCGAGGGCTCTTCCGGGCTTGCTTCCGCCCATGAATCTCCAGGAGCGCATGGAGGCCACCCGCATCCACTCCTGCGCGGGTTCGCTCGCCCCGGGCAGCGGGCTGCTGTCGGTCCGTCCGGTCCGATGCCCGCACCACACTGCCAGCGCCTCGGCCATGGTCGGTGGTGGCAGCGTGCCGCGACCTGGCGAGGTGAGTCTGGCCCATGGCGGGGTCCTTTTTCTGGACGAGGTGGCGGAGTTTCCGCGCAGCGTGCTCGAGGCCCTGCGGGAGCCGCTCGAGGATGGCTTCGTCACCGTCAGCCGGGCAAGGGGGTCGGTGCGATTCCCGGCCCGCACGCTGCTCGTGGCAGCCATGAATCCCACCGCCCGTGGCGACCTGCGCGCGGGGGGTGCCGTGGCCATGGATCGGTACCTCGAGCGTCTCAGCGGGCCGGTGATCGACCGCATCGACCTGCATGTGGAGGTGGCGGCGGTGCCGTTCGATGCGCTGGTGGCACAGCGGCCGGCCGAGTGCACGGCGGAGATGCGGTCGCGCGTGCTGACTGCGCGCGAGCGCGCCCATCGCCGGCAGGGCGAACTGCCCAACTCGGCGCTGGCTGGCGACGCGCTCGATGCTGCAGCGCCATTGCAGGGATCGGCCCGCGAGCTGCTGCGGCAATCCATGGCCGAACTTGGCCTGAGTGCCCGTGCCTTCGACAAGGTCCGCCGCGTCGCCCGCACCATCGCCGATCTGCAGGACAGTGCCGGCGTGCAGCCCGAGCATGTGGCCGAGGCCATCGGCTATCGGCTGCTGGACCGGTTCCGCAATGCCTGTGGATCGTTGGCGGCGGCGGGGGCTGCCCGCTGAATCACGCCAGGCCCGGGGCGAAGCCGCGGCGCATGGTGTTCTCGCAGATGGCCCGCGGCACCGTGAAGTGCTGCAGGTAATCGGCGCCGCCGGCCTTGCTGCCCAGCCCGCTCATGCCGAATCCGCCGAAGGGCTGGCGGCCCACCAGGGCGCCGGTGATGCCGCGGTTGATGTACAGGTTGCCCACGCGGTACTCGCGCTTGGCGCGCTCCAGGTGCGCGGGCTTGCGGCTGTAGATGCCGCCGGTCAGCTTGTACTGGGTGGCATTGGCCATGGCCAGCGCCTCGTCGAAGTCGCGGGCCTTCATCACCGCCAGCACGGGCCCGAAGATCTCCTCGTTAGCCAGGCGGTGCTCCGGGCGGATGCCGCTGATGATGGCGGGTCCCACGTAGGGCTTGCCCACCTTCGCCTCCAGGCCGTCCGGCACCGGCAGCTGCAGTTCGAGCCGTCCTTCTCTTGATCCGACCTCGATGAAGCTCCGGATGCGGGCCGCGGCATCGGCGTCGATCACGGGGCCGATGTCGGTGCCCGGCAGCATGGGATCACCCACCGTCAGGCAGCGCGTGGCCTCGACCAGCCGGTGCAGGAACTGGTCGTGGGCACTCTCGACCACGATCACGCGGCTGCACGCCGAGCACTTCTGTCCGCTGAAGCCGAAGGCGCTCTGCCGCACGCCCAGCACGGCCTCGTCCAGGTCGGCGCTGGCGTCCACGATGATGGCGTTCTTGCCGCCCATCTCGCACACCACGTGCTTCACGAAGGGCTGGCCGTCGGCCACCTCGGCGCACGCCTTCACGATGTCCAGGCCCACGGCCTTGCTGCCGGTGAAGGCGACCAACGCCACGCGCGGGTCGCGGACCAGGGCCGCACCCACCGTCTCGCCCGGGCCCGGCATGAACGTCAGGGCCCAGCGAGGGGCGCCGGCGGCCCACAGGATCTCGCAGAGCATCTTGGCGATGGCGGGGGTCTGCTCCGCGGGCTTCACCAACACGCTGTTGCCGGTCACGAGCGCCGCCACGGTCATGCCGCAGCAGATCGCCAGCGGGAAGTTCCACGGGCTGATCACCACGCACACGCCGCGGGGCTCGTGGATCACCTCGTCCAGCTCGCCCACGAAGCGGCCCAGCCGCCGCCGCTCGAACAGCGGCACGGCCTCGCGGGCGTAGTACTCGCAGAAGTCGATCGCCTCGCACACGTCGGCGTCGGCCTCGCGCCAGGTCTTGCCGCTCTCGCGGATGATCACGCCACTCAGCTCATCGCGTCGTGCGCGCATGGCGGCCGCGGCCTTCACCAGCACGGCGGCGCGCTGGGTGACGGGCACGTCGCGCCAGTCCGCGAAGCTCTTCGAGAGCAGGAAGACATCATGGGTGGCGTGGGCCACCGCGTTGTCATTCGGCACGCGTGGGACACGGGCGTTCTCGACTGCCCGGGCGAACGCCTCCCTGACCGGCGCCTTCGAGAAGTCGCGCATCGGTTCGGTGAAGAACGGCTTGCCGTCGCCCACGTCGGCATGGGCCACGCTCAGGCGGTGCCGCTCGGCGCCGCCCACGGTCTCGGCGGGTCCGGTGGCCGCGTGGGGGCTCGCCAGCAGCACCGACGGATCGGCGTTGTCCAGGAAGCCCGCCTTCAGCCAGCTCTCGTTGCTGGTGTTCTCGAGCAGTCGGCGCACCAGGTACGCCATGCCCGGAATCATCTCGCCCACGGGCACGTACTCGCGCACGCGAAGGCCCATGTCGGCGGCCGCGCCCTTCAGCTGGTCGGCCATGCCGTGCAGCATCTGCAGTTCCACGGCGCTGGGCGGAAGGCCCAGCCGCTCGGCGGTGGCCAGCGTGGCCGCGATGCTGCGCGCGTTGTGGCTGCCGAGTGCCAGCTTCACGCCGCCCTCGCCCGCTCGTCGGGGGGTGCTCTCCATGAAGAGGCGCTGCATGCGCTCGAAGCAGGCGTCGGTCATGGCCTTCCTCGGCCACACGGGGCTCGGCCAGCCCTGCTGCTCGGCGTGGATGGTCTCGTAGTCCCAGTAGGCACCCTTCACCAGACGCACCGTGACCACGCGGCCCGTGCGCTTGCTCCACTCCACCACGCGGCGGGCGTCGTCGTCGCCGCTCTTCAGGTAGGCCTGCATGGCCAGTCCGGCGTGGAAGGGGGTCTCCTCGCAGCAGCGCATGAACAGTTCCAGCGTGAGGTCCTTCAGCGCGAACTGCTCCATGTCGAAGTTGATCAGCACGCCCCGCTCGTGCGCCGCCTGCAGGATCGGTCGCAGTCCCTTCATCAGGCCGCGGATCGAGCCTTCGGTGTCGATCGGGTCGGTGCGCGCATGCAGCGAGCTGATCTTGATGCTCACGTTCACGCGGGGAATCGGGCCCAGGTGGTCGCTCTCCAGCCGGGCGTTCGCGGGCCAGTTGCCCACCTGCCCGGGCAGGTTCTGGATCAGGTCGAGGTACTTCTTCTGGTAGGCCGCGGCCTCCTCGTCGCTCACGCAGGCCTCGCCCAGCAGGTCCACGCTGAAGGCCAGGCCCTGGTCCCACATCTTCCGCAGCATGGGCAGCGCGCTGGCGGCATCGGTGCCCGCGATGAACTTGCCCGCCATGCCCGTGATCTGACC
>JBILWQ010000143.1:0-5557 GCA_044369805.1 Phycisphaerales bacterium | reverse complement strand
AGGGATCCGCCTCGCTCCATCGACGGTAATCCGAATCCGAGGGCGCATCCGCGCGACGCCCGAGGATGAGGTTCCAGAACGAATCCGCCTCGGGAAGTCCCTCGCCCGTCAGCGCCTGGCGGTGCAGCGCGTCGACATCGAGACCGATCAGCGTGACCCGACCGGCACCGAGCGTCCGCTGAACCGCGATCGCCTGGCCCCGGATGCCCTGCATCACCTTGTCGTCGCCCGTGGGGACGCGCATGAGCGGCTTCCAGTCGCTGTCAATGGTGGCCGGATCGAACACGGTCATCGACACGCGGGCATCCCTTCGGCGCAGATCGGTCCGCTTGGAGAGCCGCGGCAGCAGGTCGCGCACGCGCACGCCCTCGACCACGCGGCTGCCCTTGGAGGGCAGCAGGTCGGAGAGGGCGTGTCGGGAACCGCGAAGTCCCCAAGCATCGCTTCCCTCGGGCAACACGATCAACAGGTGGCCGCCACGCTCCACCCATGTCCGCACGGCCTGAAGCCGATCGATCGGAACGCCCTGTGGACCCGACGTGCCACCCCAGGCGAGCGCCTCGAAGCTGGCGAGGCCCTCCCAGCGATCCGGGAGATCCGCGGGCCTGGGCGCGCGCGCGAGCCGGGTCTCCTCGGACATCGAGGGGACCGGCCCGCCGTCGAAACCGGCCTCGAACGCCGCCATGCCCATGCGGCCATCGCCGATCACGCCGATCAGGCCCTGGCGAAGTTCCACGGGCAGGGCCGGCTGCATGGCATCTCCCGGGCGGAAGCGCAGGGCGCCCACCTCCCGAAGACGCTGGCCATCGCGTGTCTCGAAGGCCCGCACCGTGAAGACCGTGCTGGTCAGCGCGGCCGAGTCCACGGGTGGCAGGCGGGCGTAGAGCCAGCGAGAGGACTTCTGGCCCGGCGCCAGCGTCAGCGTGCGGACGTGGGCCATCATGTCGCCGTCGGCGTTGGGCAACTCCCACTGCAGCAGGCACTCGACCGCGGCCGGAAGCCGGCTGGTCGCCTGCAGCCGGATGCCCACCATGTCGCCAGGGCGGAAGGCGTTCAGTGCACCGAAGGCCTCGAGCCGGAGATCCACCAGGTCCTCCGCACGCGACGGCGAGGCCAGTCCCGTCACCAGCGCAACAACCATGGCCACCAGTCGCACCATGTCGCGCCGCGGGGCCATCAGGAACTGAGGCTGGCCAGATGTTGAAGGATCGCCGCGTGGCTGAGCGAGCCGCGTCGGAAGCAGGTCAGCTCGAACTTCTCGTTGGGGCTGTGCACGCGATCATCATCAAGGCCAAAGCCCACCAGCAGGCTCTCCATGCCCAGGATGCGCTGGATCGAGCCCACGGCGGGAATGCTTCCACCGCTTCCAATGCGCACCGCGGCGCGTCCATACACCTGCTCGAGTCCGCGCTCGGCCGCGGCCAGATAGGGACTCTCGTCCGCCACGCGGATGGGCGGGTTTCGCCCAAAGCTCTTCAGGTCCAGGCGATAGCCCGCAGGGACCCTCGCCTTCAGGTGGGCCTCCAGCTGCCGGAACACCTTTTCGGGATCCATGTCGGCCACCAGGCGGCAGGAGAGCTTCACGGTGGCGCGGCTGGCGATCACCGTCTTCGCACCTTCGCCGGTGTAGCCGCCCACGATGCCGTTGCAGTCGCAGGTGGGCCGGCACCAGGTGCGGGCCATGGCGTCGAACCCCGGTTCGCCGAACCCCTGACTCACCCCTGCCGCGGCCAGGAACGCCTTCTCGTCGAAGTCCAGCCTCGACCACTGCGCCTTCGTCCGGTCGGGCAGGGGCCGCACGTCGTCGTAGAAGCCATCGATCGCCACTCGGCCATCGGCCTGATGCAGGCTGGCCACCATGCGGGCCAGCGCGTTGATGGGATTGGCCAGCGAGCCGCCGTAGAGCCCCGAATGCAGGTCATGCGAGGGGCCCGTCAGCGTGGCCTCGATGTACACCAGTCCGCGCAGCATGGTCGTGATGGCCGGCGTGTCCACGTCCCACATGCCGGTGTCGCTCACCACGGCCACGTCGGCATCGAGCAATTTCGCATGCTCGCGCATGAACGGCTCCAGATGATCGCTGCCACACTCCTCCTCGCCCTCGATCATCACCGTCACGGGGCACGGCGGACCTCCGGCGCAGGCGTGCCATGCGCGGAGTGCCTCAAGGAACGTCATCACCTGACCCTTGTCATCCACGGCACCACGGGCCACGATGCGTGGTCCGTGCGGCCCTTGCACGACCACCGGCTCGAACGGCGGGCTCTCCCAGAGTTCCAGCGGGTCAGCCGGTTGCACGTCGTAGTGTCCGTAGAAGAGCACCCGAGGAGCGGTGACGCCCCGGGGACCGGGGTGCGATCCCACCACCATCGGGTGCCCGCCGGTTTCCATCACCTTCGCCTCGAAGCCCACCTCGCGCAACTGCGCTTCGCACCATGCCGCGCCGCGTCGAACCTCGTGCTTGAATGCCGGGTCGGTGCTCACGGTGGGGATGCGAAGGAAATCCTTCAGTCGCTCGATCGCCTCGGGGTGGTTCGCGTCCGTCCGGGCGAGCACGCCATCCAGGGAAGCCATCATGTCCGCAGGCTAGCGTGCCTCCGGGGACCCTCAGGACCACATCGAGACGACCGCGTGGATCAGGAACGCGGTCAGCACAGCCGAGGAAAAGGCCGTCAGGAGCCATCGTTCCAGCGTCACTTGACCACGCCAGGCCGTGAACGGGTCCACGGGTTCTGCCGGGGCGTCGAACTCGACCAGGCCCTCCAGCTCCGCGTACGAGCGAGCGGGGCGTTCCGCCAGGTCGGTGCCGCAGCCAGCACACTGGGGTCGCGGAGTCACCTGCTCCTGGCCGCAGGCCAGACAGCGGGGAATCAGGTGCCGTCTCTGAATGGTGCTGGTGCGCAGCCTCATCGGGACCTACCGTAGCACCGACTCCGTGCCAGGCCAGTATCACCCTCCCGAATCCCCCGATTTCCCGATGAAACCCCTCGACTGGGTCCGACACCTTGAGCACGCCGCCGGGCTGAAGCTGGACCTGGATGAGCCGCTTCCATCCGGAGCTCTGGGGCGATCGGGTACGGACCGTTCGGATCGGGATGCCCAGGTCTGGGGAGACGGAGATCGGCCCATCGTCTGGCAGGACCTGCTGGAGCCGGGTTCCGGTCCGCTCCGGTCATGGCCCGAGGATCGGGCGATCGAGGTCTGGACCGAGGAGGAACTGGCGTGCCTGCACGGGCTCTGGCGGTTCGCAAGGCGCGGGTCTGATGAGGTCCTTCGGTCTCGCCTGTTGGCCGCGGCTCGCTGGCATCTGGACAACACCCAGCCGGACAACGCCACGAATCGCCCGTGGGGGCTGCATGTCTTCCTGCTGGAGGGTTCTGCCGAGGGTCGTGTCTATGCCGAGACGCTGCTGCACAACGCCACGGCGATCCGTGCCCAGGTCACGCCAGTCTCGGCGTGGATCCTCGCCGATGCCGCCGCGGAGCTCAGGGCAGTCGTCAGCCTCGGCGATCGCTAGCATCACACGCCACGGAGGTGTCCATGCCGGACCGAGTGGTCGTCGATCAGATCGATTTCCGTCAGGCGGTCGTCTTCCCGCGCATCGTGGGCGCGGTGGTGGGCGCCCTGAAGCCTGCACGCCTGCTCGTGGGCACGTTCATGCTGGTGGTTGTCATGGTGGTGGGCCGCACCTACGACGTGGTGCGAGGCCCGGCCGTGCAGCCCGCGGGCCTCCTCGCGGGACCTCGAACCGTGGTCGATCAGGCCATGGCCAGCGAGGTTGCCCGCCGTGTCGCTCGCGAGGCCTTGCCCGTGGATCAGCGCCCGGCCGGATGGGACGCGTTCTCAGGGAGGCTGGATGTCGAGACCGTCAGGTCCGCCGTCCGTGCCCGGATGTCCGAACTCACGGGCAGCGATCGGGAGGCGCTCCAGCGCAGTCTGGATCGTCTGGAGCCGTTCCGGGGCAAGGGGGCCTTCGCGGCAGTGGCCTCCGCGGTGGGGCAATGCATGGATCGACTCGTTGCCTCAGTGTTGACCCTGGACTTCCGCCCGGCCGCAGCCGCACTTGGGGACATGCTCTTCACGGTGCCCGCGGCCCTCTGGCGAGAGGACTGGTTCTCCGCCGTCTTCCTGGGCGTCGCCTTGGGACTCGTGGTGGGGCATCTGGGCTCGGTGATCAGTCGGATGGCCGCCGTTGATCTGGCCGGGCGATCAACCATCACGCCGGTGCAGGCGTTCGACTTCGTGGCGCCCCGAAGGCTCAATCACGCGCTGGTCCCGCTCTGGCCAGGGGTGTCCCTGCTGGTGCTCCTGCCGGTTGCGTTGCTCGTGGGACTGATGGGGCGGGTGCCGGGGCTCGACGTCATCGCGGGCGCGGCCTACGGGCTCGCCCTGCTCTTTGGCACGCTCGCCGCCGTGGTGCTGGTGCCCTGGGTGCTGGCCATGCCCATGGCGGTGGCGGCATCCGCCTGCGAGGGTTGCGATGGGCTCGAGGCGGCCCAGCGGTGTGGCGCACTGGTCTATCGCCGGCCCCTGCATGCCTGCCTCTACGCGACATGCGCGGTGCTCGGCGTGTGCCTGATCGCCTTCATCACGGACCTGGTGGCCACCTTCGCCATCGAGATCACCGCAGGCTTCGCGGGGATCGCGGCGGGGGAGGGGGCCATCGCTGAGGCGGGCGGCGCCCGACTTCTGGCGCCTGAGGCGGCCTCGCCAGGCGCGGGTTGGGGAGGATCTCTCCCGGACACGCTCCGGTCCGTCGCGGTTTCGCTCGTCTCGTTCTGGCAGGGTCTGCTGCAGGTGTTCGCCGCTGGCAGCGTGACGGCGGCCATCTTCACTGCATCCACGGCGTGCTACATGGCCATGCGACGGACATGCGACGGTCAGGCTTTCGAGGATCTATGGGATCCGGGTCGGCCGGCGGGGGTGCTCTCGGGCACCGACCAGCGGCCTTCACCGGTTGCGGACGCTGGCGCGAGGCTCAGCCCAGACCACCCTTGAGCGGGCGTGACGCGGAGAACTTCGCCCGCAACTTCGCCATGGCTGGATCGTCCGGACGGGCGGGCATGGTCATGCCGCCATCCTTGCCGCCGCGGCCCGCGGGAGCCGAGGGTCGATCCATGAGGGCCTTGATCGACAGGCTCAGTCGACGGCGAGCCGGGTCCACGCTGAGGACCTTGGCCGTGACCACCTGATCCACCTTGAGCACCCGGTCCACGCTCGGGATGCGGTCATGGCTGACCTCGCTGATGTGCACTAGGCCCTCGACGCCGGGAGCCACCTCCACGAAGGCTCCGAATTCGGCCAGCTTGGTCACGCGGCCCGTGACGCTCTCACCGACCGCGATGGCCTCGAGCTTTCCTGCCATCGGATCCTGCATCACTTCCTTGCGGCTCAGCGAGATCTTCGGTGGTTTCTGGCCCAGATCCACGCGAAGCACCTTGACCTTGACCAGGTCGCCCACCTTGACCACCTCCGAGGGATCCTTGACCCGCTCGTGCGAAAGGTCGCTCACGTGGATCAGGCCGTCCACGCCACCGAGGTCCGCGAAAGCTCCGAA
>JBILWQ010000215.1:0-3979 GCA_044369805.1 Phycisphaerales bacterium | reverse complement strand
GTCCGCACCCTCTTCCACGGCGTCATCAACTCCCCGGCGTGGCGACGCGCCAGTTGCAGCACCCGACCGGCCATGGCCACCTGACGCTCGTCGACCGCTCCCCGCCCCTCGCGAAGCAGTTCCACCACGCGTTGCCTCGCGTCCACCACCTCGGAGGGCACCAGACCGCAGCGACGCACCAGCAGGTCCCCCATCCACTGCACAAGGGGTACGGCGCCGATGGCGGTGAGGCCCCATCGGATCACGCGGACCGCCGGCGCGGCACGCAGGGTCCACGCATCGGCATGGGTGCGGAAGAGTTCCTTTGGCAGCGTCTCCCCGAACACCACCAGCAATGGCAGCAGCACCATGGCGTTGATCGCCATCGCGGCCACCGTGCCCACGCCGGCACCGTCGAGCAGATGACCGATGGCATGGGAGGAGAGATCTCCCATGAGCACGTTGCCAAGCAGCAGCGTGGCCAGCCAGCGGTTGGGCACTCGCAATTCATCGACCAGCAGCCGGGCTCGCCGATCGCCACGCTCCGCCCGCACGGCCAGCCGAAGTCGACTGAGGCTGTAGGCCCCTGTCTCCACTCCGGCGAAGAAGGCGCAGCACGCGAGGCAGGCCACGAGCAGCGCGATCCAGGGCATCGCCTCGCTCAGGCTCACGCGTGACCCTCCATGGACCACTGCACGCGATCGATACGGGCCCCGATCATGCGCAGCACCCGCACCTGGACGCCACCCAGCTGGATCTCGTCACCTTCCTTGGCCACGCGTCCCAGCCTCTCCATGATGGCCCCGGCCACCGTGTCGGAGACGGAGTCGGGCTCGCGCAGGCCGAATCTCTCGAAGGCCTCGGTCAGGTCGGCATCGCCCGGTCCCGTCCACCGTCCATCGCCCAGATCCACCCAGCCCTCGGCGGGGGGCTCGGCCTCGTGGCCACCGATCTCGCCCAGCGCGTCACGGAGCGTCACCAGGCCGGCCGTCCCACCGAACTCGTCCACCGCCACGGCGAGCCGCTGTCCCGAGCGGGCGAACCAGCCCAGCAGATGCTCGATGGTCGCCAGTTCCGGAACGAAGCCCACGGGCAGCACGTGGTCCGCAAGCGGCGTGCGGGCGCCACGGGCATCGAGCAGGTACTTGCGCACGTCGAGCCAGCCGATCACGCGATCAAGGTCGGGATCCGCCAAGATGAGCCGCCGCCGCCGGCACCGACGTGTCTCCGCCAGGATCTCCGCGTGCGAGGCAGCGGCACCGATCCACTCCAGGTGCACGCGGGGCGTCATCACCTCGCGCACCCGGCGACGCCCCAGTCGGGTGACCCGTCGGATCGCGGCGCCCTCCTCGGGTGCCAGCACGCCGCTCGCCTGGCTCATGGCCAGCAGATCGGAAAGTTCGGCCTGCTCCACCTCCGCCTGCGGCACGGGTCCGGCGAGGCGCGTCAGCGGAACCACGATCCCCCGCTCGAGCAGTCGATGCACCGGCATCAGCGTCCGATGCATGACCAGCAACGCCGGCGCCACCCACGGCACCAGCCGCCGCCGACCGACATTGCTGGCCAGCTTGGGGAGGGTCTCGCCGCAGAGCACCAACAGAAGCAGCGAGGACACGGTGACCGCCAACTCCTGCCACCACGGCAGGTCCATCCAGAGCAGCAGTCCGGTGGACACCACGAAGTACATCGTGTTCACCGTCATGTTGCCCAGCAGCACGGTCAGCAGCACGGCACGGGGTTCCTCCAGGAGCCGTTCCACGCGGCTGCTGGTCATCGGCTGTTCGCGACGAAGCCAATCTCGGTCGCCTCCCGTGAGGCCGAAGATGACCGTCTCACTCGCGCTGCAGAAGGCGCTGGCCGCCAGAAGGGGAATCAGGGTCAGCCAGGGCAGCCAGAGAGTCGCGCCGCTCAAGCCTTCCACCCCTCCATGGCCCGCACGATCGCGCGCAGGATCGCCATCGCGGCAGCGGCGTCGGCCCAGGCGGCCGCGTCCCCACCCACGAGTCGGCTGAAATGACCGGCGACCTCCGCTTCCGCCTCGGTTCGCATGACCGCGAGCCTCGAGACCGCCTCGGCGTCACCCGACGCCAGGCCCTCATGAAGGCCCAGCATCTCGGCCAGGAACGTGGCCGAAGGCCTGGGCTCCACGGCACCGGCGGCCGGCCGGAAGTGATCCAGCACCGCCCTGCCCCGCTCCAGCGGATCGAGCAGCCGCGTCGCGGCCTCGTTCGCCAGCGTCACCCGGCGCTGGGCGGCATCACGCTCCGCGGGATCCCGGAACCGATCCGGATGCCACCGGGCCGCCATGCGACGCTGCGCCTCGCGTATCACCGTCTCGGTCACGTCCCACCGACGCTCCACGCCCAGGGCCTCGAACGGATCCACCTCACTCGCCTCCCGCCACACGATCGACCTCGTCCAGACTGGTGCACCCCTGCCCCACCAGCTGGAAGCCGAACTGCTGCAGCGTGACGAAGTGCCCCTGGGCCAGCACCTCGCGGATGTCCCCGATCGTGGGTCGCTTCAGCACGACATCGCGCAGCGGCTCCGTGAACTCCAGAAGTTCAAGCAGGGCTCGTCGCCCGAAGTAACCCGTCTGCAGGCATGCCGGACAGCCCGAGGGCACGTGGACCACGCCCATGCCCTCCCCTGCCTTGCCCATCCGCATCACCTGCGCCGAGGTGGGCCGCTCCGCCCGCCGGCAACGCTCGCAGAGCGATCGGCAGAGGCGCTGTGCCACGATCAGGTTCAGGGCATTGGCCACCAGGTAGCTCTCCACACCCAGATCCAGCAGCCGGAAGATGGCGCCGATGGTGTCCTTGGAGTGCACCGTGCTGTAGACCAGGTGCCCGGTCATGGCGGCCTGCATGGCCACCTGCGCGGTCTCGATGTCGCGGATCTCGCCCACGAAGATCACGTCCGGATCCTGCCGGAGCACGCTCCTGAGGATGTTGGCGAAGGTGTTGCCCTGCTTGTGGTCGATCGGGATCTGCGTGCATCCGTCGAGGTGGTACTCCACCGGGTCCTCGATCGTGATCGCGTTGCGGGTGTTGACGTCGATCTCCCGGAGGCAAGCGTAGAGCGTGGTCGTCTTGCCGCTGCCCGTGGGTCCGCACGCAAGCACCATGCCGCTGTCGCGAGCCGCCACCGTGCGCAACTTCTCGTACATCCACGGCAGCACGCCGAGTTCATGCAGTCGGGTGGGCGCGTTGCTGGTATCCAGCACGCGGATCACCAGTTTCTGACCATGCATGGCCGGGGTCAGACTCACGCGGAAGTCGACCCGACGGCCCTGGATCAACGCGCTGAAGTGGCCATCCTGCACCTGGGCCTTCTGGCTGGTGTCGATCTGGCAGAGGATCTTGATCATGCCCAGCACGCGGCGGAACAGGTCCAGATGGATCTCGGCCGCGAGGACCATGAGTCCGTCCACGCGAAGGCGGATCGCACCCTTGTCCACCCGCGGCTCCACATGCACATCGCTCGCTCGCGTTCGAAGCGCCGTCAGGATCAGCAGGCGGAACAGTCGGACGCTCTCCCTCGCCTCCTCGGGTCGTTCACCCCCCAACGAGGCCGCCTGATGGATCACCTGCCCCCGCATGTCCACCAGCGAGATGTCGCGCGCCTCGAACGAGCGGATGGGGCTCTCGCGACAGATCCGCTCCAGGCGGTCCTCGGCGTCCTCCAGCTTGCCCGCTGCGACCTCGTTCAGGTCCACGTCCAGCGTCCGTCGCTCGTCGCGACCGGCCCCCGACGGGCCCATGCCAGGCAAGGCCACCTTGGCCGAGGGCCCCTTGGTCTTGCGTGGCGCCTCGCGTTCCACAGGCAGGCTGGCGGTGGGCGGCTCTTCCCGGGCGTCCGGCACCCTTGGGCCAGGATGGGCCACCGCCCCGGCCGGGTCGATGAACCGCAACTCGGCCAATCCCACCTGGATCCGATCCCCGTTTCGAAGTTCCGACCTGTCCGTCCGGGTGCCGTTCACTCGCACACCGTTCCGACT
>JBILWQ010000121.1:0-6227 GCA_044369805.1 Phycisphaerales bacterium | reverse complement strand
ACCCCAAGGACATCAAGGCCTTCTACATGCGCCTGAACGACGATGGGAAGACCGTGGCCGCCATGGACGTGCTGGCTCCAGGCATCGGCGAGATCGTGGGTGGCAGCCAGCGCGAGGAGCGTCTTGACGTTCTCGATGCCCGGATGCGCGAGATGCACCTGGATCCCGTGGCCTACGGCTGGTATCGCGACCTTCGGCGCTATGGCACCGTGCCGCACGCAGGGTTTGGCCTGGGTTTCGAGCGGACGATCAGCTACGCCACGGGTCTTTCCAACGTGCGCGACTGCATTCCGTTCCCGCGCACGCCGCGCAACTGCGCCTTCTGAACCATGAGCGGTCTCAGGGCGATCGAGCACCTCCGCGTGAAGCCCGGCGGCAAGGCCAGCCTGGCCGGGATCGATCCGGATTTTTGCGGCGACCTTGCGAAGGAGGACGCCGAGGGCCAGCTGGCCGAGGACCTTGAGGCGCTCGCGCATCTCCAGCAGCTTCTCTACGCCGAGGACCGGAGGGCGCTGCTCGTGGTGCTGCAGGGCATCGACACCGCCGGCAAGGACGGCGTGATCCGCAAGGTGATGACCGGCTTCAATCCGCAGGGATGCGTGGTGACGCCCTTCAAGAAGCCGGCCGGCGTGGAGCTGGAGCACGACTACCTGTGGCGCGTGCACAAGGTCTGTCCCCGCCGCGGCGAGATCGGGGTGTTCAACCGCAGCCACTACGAGGACGTGCTCGTGGCGCGCGTGCATCGGCTTGCGCATGGCCAGCGGCTCGAGCGTCGCTACGAGACGATCAACGGCTTCGAGCGCATGCTGAGCGACGAGGGAACCCATGTGGTGAAGTTCTTCCTGTGGATCAGCCGTGACGAGCAGCGCAAGCGGCTCGAGGAGCGGCTTCGGGATCCGGAGAAGAACTGGAAGTTCAGCGAGGCGGACCTGAAGGAGCGAGAGCGATGGGACGAATACATGGAGGCGTTCGAGCTGGCCCTGGCCCGATGCAGCACCGAGCACGCCCCGTGGTGGATCGTGCCCGCGAACCGGAAGTGGTTCCGCAACTGGATGGTGGCGCGCGTGCTCCGCCACACGCTCGAGGGCTTCAACATGACATGGCCGGACGCCCGGATCGATTTCTCGAAGGTGAGGGTGACCTGATGCAGTGCAACATCGACCGTCGTGGACGCACCGCCCGCATCGTGACCGGCGCCCTGGTCGAGGCCGCCGGCATGGGACTGCTGGCGTGGTGGTACCTCGGCGGACCGCCGTGGGCCATCTGGCCCGCCCTCGGCTGCATCGCCGGCGGCAACTTCGCCATCATCGAGGGCGCGATCGGCTGGTGCGCCGTGCGCGCCATGGGTTTCCGCACCCCGCTCTGACGCGTAGACTGTGGGATCGCCTCGGGGCGTAGCTCAGCTTGGCTAGAGCGCCTGCTTTGGGTGCAGGAAGTCGTCGGTTCAAATCCGGCCGCCCCGACTCCGTTAGGATTCCTCCGCCATGAACGCCTCGCTCGCCGCAAGCCCCATCGACGCCTACCTGCCCATCGGCGTGGTGCTGCTCATGGCGGCCGTGTTCGCGGTGATCAACATCGGTGTCAGCCAGCTGATCGGTCCCCGCCGCGATGGTGCCGTGAAGGGCATCGCCTATGAGAGTGGCATGGACCCATTCGGCAGCGCCCGCAAGAAGTTCAACGTGCGGTTCTACGTGCTGGCCATGACCTTCCTCGTCTTCGACGTGGAGATCATCTTCCTCTACCCGTGGGCGGTCACCTACTCGCAGCTGGAGCCGGGCAGCCCAGAGGCGGCCCTGTTCCTGGGGCGCATCCTGTTCTTCATCGGCACCAGCGTGGTGGCATACATCTATGCCTGGCGCAAGGGTGTCTTCCGCTGGGACTGACCGCGGCGCCGCGCCACGCCGCATGAGCACCACCGGCAGCGATCCGGGACCACGGCTTCGGTCGATCGCGAGGCGACTCTCCCGAAACCTGCGCGTGGAGCGTGTGGGGGCCAGCGTCGCCTGCACCTACGACCCGCTCGACTACGCATGGACGGCGCATGCCGCGTTCCTTGCGCAGGCCCGACCGCGGCCCCGGGCGCTGCTGCTGGGCATGAACCCCGGCCCCTTCGGCATGGTGCAGACCGGTGTGCCCTTTGGCGAAGTCGAGGCGGTGCGAACGTTCCTCGGCATCACGTCGGGAGTGCGGCCACCCGCCCGGATGCATCCCAGGCGACCCGTGCTCGGCTTCGATTGCCCCCGAAGCGAGGTCAGCGGGCGCCGCTTCTGGGGGCTGATGCGCAAGGCCTTCGGCACGCGGCGCCGCTTCTTCCGCGCCGCCTTCGTGTGGAACTGGTGCCCCCTGGCATTCACCGCCGCATCCGGGGCCAACATCACGCCCGACCACCTGCCTTCCGCCTCACGCAAGCGGATCGAACGCACCTGTGATGCAGCGCTGCGCGACGTGATCGAGACCCTGGAGCCGGCCATGGTGATCGGCATTGGAGCGTTCGCCCGTGATGCAGCCACCCGGGCGATCGGGAACCGGCTTCCGGTGCACATGGTGCTGCATCCCAGCCCGGCCAGCCCGGCGGCCAATCGCGGCTGGGAAGCGCAGGCGCGAAGGCAACTCAGGGCGTGCGGCTTGCTTCGGGGGCCGGCCTGATCAGAACCGCTCGTCGTCGCTCCTGGGCGTCAGGTGCCAGGGTTCGCTCGGCACCCCGTTGATGGTGGTGCCGTTCTGGATGCCCGAGCGCACGAAATCCAGGAAGTCCCAGGGGAACGGTCGCTCGACCCGGCTCGCTTCATCGAGGCGGCGGTGATCCTCGGCGGTCAGTCGCACCGCACAGCACCCCAGGTTGTCCTTCAACTGGTCCAGCCGCCGTGCCCCGATGATGACGCTCGCCACGCCCTCGCGATCCAGCAGCCAGCGCAGCGCCACCTGCGGCACGGAGCACTGGTGCGCGGCGGCGATCTCGCGCAGCAGATCGATCACCGCGAAGGCGCGCTCGTTCAGGTACTGGCTGTCGGGCTTCACGCGAGTGCTGCCGTCGGCGGGAGGGCGGTTGTTGCGGTCGTACCGGCCGCTCAGCACGCCGCCCCGCAACGGGCTCCACGGCGTGACACCCAGGCCGAGGTCCCGGGCCATGGTCATCAGTTCCGCCTCGACCGTGCGCTGCACCAGGCTGTACTCGATCTGCAGCGCGCAGAGCGGTTCCCAGCCCCGCATGAGCGCCGTGTACTGGCACTTGGTCACCACCCAAGCCGGATGGTCGCTCAGGCCCAGATAGCGCACCTTGCCCTGCTTCACCAGGAAGTCCATCGCCGACATCATTTCCTCGACGGGCGTGTGCCGATCCCAGAAGTGCGCCCAGAGCAGGTCGATGTGATCCGTCTGGAGCCGCCGGAGCGAATCCTCGACCGCGTGCAGGATGGCCTTGCGGCTGGCCCCGCCGCCATTGGGATCGTTGGGCCAAAGGTTCCCCATGAACTTGGTCGCGATCACCACCCTGTGCCGCTTGCCCTTGGACTTGCTGAACCAGTCACCCAGGATCCTCTCGCTGTGACCCTTGGTGTAGATGTTGGCCGTGTCGATGAAGTTGCCGCCGGCCTCGAGGTAGGCCTCGAGCACCCGGCCGCTCTCCTCCGGGCCCACGCCCATGCCCCACTCGGTGCCGAAGGTCATGGCGCCCAGGCAGAGCGGGCTGACGCGCAGGCCGCTGCGGCCCAGGGTGACGAAGTCGGTGAGTCGGTGTCCGTGCATGGGTCGAGCCTCCGGCTCAGCCATCCCGCTTCGAGGCCTTCATGGTCACATCGACCACCATCTCCTGGCCGTCGCGGATGATTCTCATCTTCACGACGTCGCCCGGCTCGTGATCGCGCAGGCGCTCCATGAGCGTCGGCACGTCGTCCACCGGCTTGTCGTTCCACGTCAGGATGATGTCACCGCGCTTCAGGCCGGCGTCGGCGGCGCTGGTGTCCTTGCTGACGTCATCGATGAGCAGTCCAGGATCCTCGCGCTTCTCCATGCTCGGCTGGATGCCCAGACGGACCTTCGCGTAACCGCGATCGCTGCCACCCTTGCCATCCGTGCTGGTGAACTTCGGCTTCTCCGGCACCACGGCCAGGTCCTTGGCGATCTCGGCGGTCAGCCCGACCACCTTGGCCGCACCGAGCGGATTCACGGTGTGCCCGCGGTCGCTGGGCTTGTGGTAATCGCCGTGATTGCCGGTGAACAGGAAGAGCACTGGTATGCCGGCGGCATAGAAGCTGGCGTGGTCGCTCGGCCCGCGGCCACCCGGGTCGGCCTTCACGGTGACCCCGCTCCGCTCGATGGCGGGACGGATCAGGTCGCCGAACCGCTCGGCGGTGCCGGTGCCGCTCATGGCCAGTTCGTCGCCGCGGAGCCGCCCAACCATGTCCAGGTTGATCATGACCGCGATTCGATCCGCCGCCATGGTCGGATGCTTCACGAACTCCCGACTGCCATCGAGTCCCATCTCCTCGGCGGTGAACGCCAGGAAGATGATGCTGCGAAGGTTCTCCGGCGCATCCTTCGAGCTGTAGTGGTCATGCAGCGCCTTGGCCGTGCACAGCATCGCTCCGGTTCCGCTGGCATTGTCATCGGCACCCGGGTGGAGCTTGCCCCGGTTGTCCGGATCGGCCCCGAAGTAGCCCATGCCCACATGGTCGTAGTGCGCGCCGATGATCAGCCACTCGTCGGCCAGCGTCCCCCGGCCCCGAAGCACGCCACCCACGTTCTGCGCCTGCAGTCCGTGTTCGGCCACCGCCACGCGCACGTCGAGCTTTCGCTCGGGCTTCATGGCAAGACAGCGGATCGTGCCCTCGTCGGCCAGCCGCCGAAGGTCCATCAGGCCGCGTCCTTCGGGATCGGCAGCGCGAAGCACGGCATCGGCGCGCTCCTGCGAGAGCTGGATCACCGGCACGTCGTACCCCGGACCGAACACGCTGCTCTCGGTCTGCTCCAGGCCCTTCGCGCCATCGCGGCATTCGGGCGGATTCACCATGACGATCGCGGCTGGCTCACGGTCGGCGAGGGCGTCGAGCTTGCCTCGCATGGCACTCGCGGCGGAGAAGCGGCGATCGCTCCATCGGCTCCGTCCCTTCTCGTCCAGCGGCTCGTAGCGCAGGAAGATCACCACCTTGCCCTTCAGGTCCACGTGCTCGTCGAAGCTGGTGTAGTCATCCCGACCCTCCTCGATCGCGTAGCCCGCGAAGACCATGGGTCCGTTGACCGCCCCGCTGCCGCTGGATCCGAGCACCTGGAAATCGGTCCCGCGCTCGAGTGAGGCTCCATCGAACGCGACGACAGCCTGCTCCACCTGGGGGCTTCCGCCATCGAGCTCGAACCGCTGGCGCCACGATCGGGTCACTGCGCCCTTCTCGTCCTTCTGCTCGAATGCGGGCTGCAGACCGGCCTGCTTCATCCAGAACTCCACGTAATCGGCGGCCAGGTCATTGCCCCGGGACCCGGGCACGCGACCCTCGAAGAAGGGGTTCGAGAGGGTCTGGACGTGCTGGTACCACTCGATGGCCACCGGACCCATGGCCTCGAGAGACTTGCGCAGGTCGGCCTGGGCGGGGTCGGTGGCATCCGACTTGCCCGCCTTGGGGGCGTAGGAGAAGGGGTTGATCTTCTCCCCCTCCACCAGCTTTCCGGCAGGCGCCGCCTGGGCCTCGCGGGCCTGATCGGCCGGGGGCGTCTGGGCCAGGGCCGCCGTGATGAGCGAGGCCAGCGAAAGGCTGGGGAACAGCCGCAGAAGAGGTCGGTAGGTCGGCATGGATTCTCCGGTGAGGGGGTGCGCACTCTATCGCTGAACGGGGCCCAGGTTGCAGGAGGAAAAGTGGGATTCCACTTCTATACTCGGCCTTCCCATGTCCACCGTGGAACACGCTTCCCCAACCGTTGGTGTCACCGCTGGCCCCCTCGACCCCCTCGACACCTTCGCCAGGCGCCATATCGGGCCCAGTGACGCCGACATCGCCGAGATGCTGGCGTTCCTTGGCCACGAGAGCCTGGAGGCCCTGACCGCGGCCACCATCCCGGAATCGATCCGGTCAACCAGGTCGCTCACGATCGACGACCCCACCAATGCCGCCCTCTTCCCCGTGCGCGGCGAGGCGGAATGCCTGACCGCGATCCGAAGGCTGGCCTCGGGCAACCAGGTCTTCCGCAGCTGCATCGGCATGGGCTACAGCGACTGCCTGACCCCGCCGGTGATCCTT
>JBILWQ010000119.1:0-6290 GCA_044369805.1 Phycisphaerales bacterium | reverse complement strand
TGGCTCTGGCTCTGGCTCTGGCTCCGGCTCCGGCTCTGGCTCTGGCTCCGGCTCTGGCTCCGGCTCCGGCTCTGGCTCTGGTTCCGGTTCTGGCTCCGGCTCTGGTTCCGGCTCTGGTTCCGGTGCAAGCGCAGGCACCGGCTCCAACCCGGGATCAGGCTCCGGCTCCGGTGCGACAGGTGGATCCTCAGGCAGCGCGAGCTCGCAGGGCTCCGGCAGCGGCAGCGGCTCATCTGTGCATGGCACAGGTCTTGGCGGTGGCGGCAGTGGCTCCGGCCCCGACCGCGGCGATCGAAGCGGACTGACGGAACTCACGCTTCCTCCAGCCGCGGGATCCACCCCCCCGAAGCAGCGAGCCACTTCCGGCCGCGGCTCGGGCGTGGCCTCATCAGGCGCCTTCACGGGTGAAGGCGGCGGCACCGGCTCAAGCAAGAGCGAGTCCGAACCTCGAGCCTCGCGCACCACGGGCTCGGTGGGCCCCAGCCGCTCCAACGCCGGACCGGAAGAACCCGAGGGCATGAGCGCCGACGCGAAGGCTGGCACGTCGAGCGCCGGCAGCCGCAGCGGAGCGCTAGGCGAGACCTCTCGAAGTTCGGGCACCTCACCGCCGGCGCCTCAGGCCGCTGCCGCATCCGAGCCTGCGAACTCGGGTGGTGCCAGCAGCACGCGAACCAGCGAGGGGGCCCCGGCGACGCCATCGCCATCAACCCAATCGCTGGAGATTCCAGAGCCCGCGGCACCGCAGCTTGAGGGCATGGATCCCGAGATGGCGGACACGGCGATCACCTCGCCGTTGGCGCCACTGCTGGGCTACTGGCAGCAGCTGAATGATGGCCGACGCGATGCGGACTTCGCCCCGGGCGGACACGATCTGGGTCTGGTGGCCATCCGACCCACCCAGCGCTCGCTGCAGGTGTACCGAGCCTGGGGGCAGCCGCCGCAGCTGGTCGTGGCGGCCGAACTGCGTGCCACCTTCGCGCCCGATGGCGGCGTGCGGCTTGAGGAGACACCCTCGCGTCCCTCGCGATTCTTCACCTCGGCCCTGCCGCTGCCGGGCATGCCCGGGCGTGCGGCCACGCCTGCCACACGCCCCCTGCCCTGCGATGCTCGATGGTCGATCGAGCAGGATGGTCTGCTTCGGCTCGACGGCTCCCTGTACCGGCGCGTGGATCGCGAGACCTTCGAGCGCGCCACGTCCGCACGCGCCGCCGCGCCGGTGGCGGCGCCCGCGACAGGCACTCCGGGCAGCGGGCCCGCCCGCGCCGCGGAGCCCTCGGGCGGCGTGGACTTCTTCGGCGCGCGGGTCCGAGGCGGATTCGTCTGCTTCGTCTGCGACATCAGCGGCTCCATGGCCGGCGACAAGATGGAGGCGCTGCGCCGCGAGATCATCCGCACCGTGCGGGCCCTGCCACCGGGCACGAACTGGCAGGTGGTGTTCTTCGATGACTCGGCTCACATCCTTCGCAGGGGCTGGGTGCAGGCGGGAAGCGCCGATTCGGAGTCGCTGCTCCGCAAGGTGGACGGCGTGGGCTCGGGCGGTGGCACCGATCCCCGGGCGGCCCTGACCTTCGCGTTCACGCAGCTCGATCCCGTTCCGCACGAGCTCTTCCTGCTCACCGATGGCAACTTCGACCCCGATGCGCAGCGCCTGCTCCATCGGCTCAATGGCGGCGTGGATCGCACCCGCATCCACACGCTGGGCATGGGAAGCGATGCCCATGTGCCCACGCTCGAGGCGATCGCGCGGGATCACGGCGGCACCTTCACGCACATCGCTGCGCAATCGGCCCCGCTGCTGCCAGGTCCGGGTCGGCCCGGCCCCTCGCCCTGAGCTCACTGGGCCGTGGCCACGCCGTCACGGATCTCGTCGCGATAGGTTCCATCCTCCATGCGGATGGGCGAGACGTCGTAGGCGAAGCCCGCGCCCGCGATCACCTCGCGCAGCTGCTGGAACGCCGCGTGCGAATCCGGCGACACCTTCAGGCTCACCACGTGCCGATCACCCTGCAGCCGCGCCAGCAGGTCCAGCAGCGACCGTCGCCACGCACCGTCGTCCTCGCGCACGGGAAGCCCCCCGTCCGCGCGAAGCGGCACGCTCCGAATCAGCCACTGCCCGCCGCCGCGGAAGCACTCGCGCACGTCGCACACTGGCCCGGCCGCCAGGTCGACCGCATCCGGATTCCACTCGCTCCAGGCCCGGCAAGGCTCATCGAGCCGGTCGATCCACGGATTGATCCAGTACGCCCGTCCCTGCCACAGCACCACCTGCACCGGCATCAGCCCCTCCACCGTGCGGCGCCGCGGCGCGCGCAGTTGCAGACCCGCCACGTTCGACTGCGCTTCCACCTCGCGCCGCAGACGCTCCACTTCGGCACGCAGCCGCGGCATCTCCGCCGCCAGCGCCGTGGCCCGCTCCGAACCCTCGCGGGTCAGCCGTTCCATGGCCGCGGCGCGGCGCTCGAGCTGGTCGTTGGTCGCCTGCAGCGAGGCGAGCTGACCCCGGGCCTGCTCCACGCGCGCGTCGGGTCGGGCCGCCCGCTCGGCCTGCTCGACGCGCACTCGCAGGTCCTCGACCGCCTGCCGATCCGCGGCCAGGGGATCCGCACCCGCCGGCGCGCCCTGCGCCTGCAGCACGACGCTGCGCGCGCTGGCCAGCACGGCCACCAGCATGCCCACGAAGATGAACAGGCCGAACATGTTGCAGATGGTGTCGAGCAGAAGTTCGAGGCTGCCGAACTCGTCGCCCTGCGCCGAGCGCCGCCTCATGGCTGGTCCCCGCCGCGGAAGCGGTCGCTGGTGAAGGCGTCCTCGGGAATCAGGTCCAGGCCCGTGGGCACGTCCGCCATGCCCGGCAGCGCCAGCAACCGCTCGCGCACCGCGCGCCACGCCGCCACGCCCGAGGGTTTCACCACGAAGAGCACGCTCCGACGATCACCCTGGGGCAGCGCAGCCATCCAGGCGGACAGCAGCTCCGCCGCGCTGCCGGCATCCACCAGCGGCAGCGCCAGCGGCGCGTCACGCTCCAGCGTGGTCCCCGCCACCAGCCGGTCGCCCGAGACCTCCACGATCACGGGCGTGCGATCCTCGGGCGCCAGCAGGTAAGTCACGCGGCGGCGCAGCGATTCCGTGCGCAGCCGATCCTCCAGTTCCTCTCGGCGCTGCAGCAGGTCGGCCGCCTCCACCGCCGCCGGATCGGCCGATGCGCGGGCCGAGGCCACGCGAAGCCGCTCCATCGCCTCGCGGGCGCGTCGCTCCAGTCGCTGGGCGCGCTCGTTCTCCCGCAGCACCTCCTGCCGAAGCTGCGCGCGGTCACGATCCGTGTCCCCGCCGGCGCGGGCCGCGGCCGACTCCAGCCGCTGGCGCAGCGCGCGGGCCTCGGTCTCGAGCGGCATGCGATCGGGCACCGCACCCTGGGCCGGCGCGGCCGTGGCCACCTTCGCGGCGGCTGCGCCCAGTTGAAGCACCAGCACCATGGTGATCACGATCGTCACGCCGATCGTGCACATCATCACGTCCTGGAAGGAGAAGAAGGAGACGGGCGCCTCGTCGCCGCGACGCCGCCGGCCCATGGTTCAGGCCGCCCCCTCGGCCACGCGCACGCGGCTGGTGACGTGACGGGCGCAGGCGTCCCGGCACTCGTCCAGCAGCGTGTCGTCGGCGCGCCGCGCGAAGGTGAGCGCCAGGTGGATCAGCAGCGCCATCACCAGGCCCTCGCCCGTGGTCACGAAGGCCGTGTCCAGTCCGCCGATGACCTGGGTGAGCTGCCGCGTGAGTCCCTGCAGGTCATCCTGCTTCTGGGCCAGCACGCTGCCGAACTGGCCGATCGCCTCGGTCAGGCCCAGCACCGTGCCGATGAACCCGAGTACGGGAATGGCCCAGATGAACGCGCGAACCGGCACGTAGCCGCCGTCGACCTGGATCTCGTCGTCCTCGGCGCGCTGCGAGAGCATCTCGTCCAGATCCGCCACGCGGCCCACGTTGCGCACGCTTCGCAACGCGCCGGTGACGCGGTGCAGGTACATGAAGTGCTCGGTCCCCTCCACCGCGCCCTCGACCGCCTCGACCACCTGCATGGCCGTGGCCCGGCTCACGTGCCAGTCGGGGTCATCGGGCGCGAAGCGCACGCGCAGCGCCAGTCGCTGCGCACGGACCTTGAGCAGCTTCAGGCCGATGATCGAGAGGCTCCAGCAACTGAAGAACGCGATGGCCACCGGGATGCGGTCGAAGGCCGTCAGGTAGCGCCACACGGTGGCGCCGAATCCATGGCCGCGGAACGGGAAGGCCCCGCCGTAGATCAGCGCCATGAGCACCAGGGCCACGATCAGGCTGCAGGCCATGGAAGGCGTGGTGTAGCGGCCCACGGGAAGCCCCAACCGGCTCTCGGGATCGACGCTGGCGAATCGCAGCACCGGGGCGTGGGCAGCCGAGGGACGTGCGGGAAGGTTCATGGGTTTCCTCCGGGAACGAAGAGGGTCTGCGGCCAGGTGATCGGCGGCTCCGGTGGCTGGCCGGTCCATTGCAGTTCCGATTGCGTCACGCGGGCTGGGGCCATGCCCCAGCCCTGGGTCAGACGCACGGGCACGAGCACTTCCGTGCCCTCGGGCACGCCCGCCACGGGCAAGGCACCGGAGCCCGAGGGCCGGACGATGGCCGCGGGAGCAAGCGGTCGCGCATTCGCGTCGATCAGCGCGTCACGACGACGCGCCGCAGCCACCAGCCTGGCCGGGTCGAAGGCCGAGGCCAGTTGCTCGCGCGCGGTGCGGCGGATCGCATCGACTCGGGTGCCGGGATCCGACATGCCCAGCAGCACCGGATCCTCGCCCGCCAGCACCGAAACGCCATCGAGGCCGCGCACCCATCGGGCCGCGGCTGCGTCCTCGGGATCGGTCTCGTCGGCGAAGAGCTGCAGCCAGCCACGCCACAGGTCGCGCATGGCGTGCCACTGCATCAGCGGATCGCTGGTCTCGGCAGCGCGGAGATCAGCGAGCATTCGAAGCCACGCATCGCGAGAGGCACGGCCCTCAGCCCCCTGCAGCGCCTGCTCGCCCGTGGCGAACACGGCCGCCGCGGGCCAGGCGCGCTCCCTGGCCGTGGGCCGCCACGTCACCGGCTTGCGCGCCCGAAGTTGCGAGGGATCCCGAGCGAGATCGGACCGCGACTCGATGGCCTGACCCCACGCGTCGGTGCTGCCCGCGGCCCGGCGGCGGTAGAGCACGCGGCCGCCATCGAAGGATTGCTCCACCAGTCCGGCGTAGCCCATCTGGCGAAGCGCCTGCATGGCCGCCGAACCCAGCGATCCGCTCGAGCCGGACACCGCCATGGTGCGCCGCGCAAGCGCCCGCAGGGCCTCGGCCGCGGCCCGGTGCGGCGTGGCGGGCTGCTCATCCAGATGCCGGGTGAGCGTCGTGTCCAGTTGCCGGGCCGAACCGGGCTCGCCCCAGTCCAGACCCGCCAGGCCCGCGGCGCCGCCGGTGCGACCGGCCACCAGCGCGGGCACCACCACGGTGCGCCACGCGCGAATGGCCACGCCCGCCCTGGCGGCGTCGCGACCCGCCTCGCAGCTGCGGAGCATGCCGCGCGCCGCGAGCAGATCCCCGCCCTCGGCCAGCAGCCGCTCCCACTGATCCAGCGTGACCTGCTCGTCGGCCGAGAATCGCTCGACCCGCTTGAGACCCTCCACCACGCGGTCCAGGCGGTCCGCGCGATCCGATGCCGCCTTCGCGCGGGCCTCGGCCGAGGAGGCAAGCGCACCAAGCGCCTCGGCGGCGGTGCGACCCTCCGCCGTGCCCGCGGCGGCGGTGGCCGCGGTGCGCGCCTCGTCGGCGATGCCGTTGAGCCGCTGTGCCAGCGAACTCCACGCGGTGCGGTCGAACCGCGTCGCTTCCTGGGCCGCTGGATCGTTCACAGCCGCCAGCGCACCCTGAAGTCGCTGCAACGCCATGCGAGACTCGCCCGCCGCCCGCTCCCGCAGCGCGGCCGCGGCGGCCTGCAGCGCCGTGGCGGCCTGCGCGAAGGCCTCCCGCTGGTCGGCGCGCTGACGCTCGCTCGCCGCCCGCAGTTCCAAGGCCCGGGCCTCCAGCACGACCGGGTCCTTGCCCGTCTCCGCCAGTGCGCGGGCCTCGCGCAGCGTGGCCTCCGCCGCGGCTCTCGCGGCTTGGTCCGCCTCGCGCGCGGTCTTCACACGCTGCGAGGCCGCGATCCACTCAGGCCGGGCCGAGAAGGGCGAGATCGCGTCGAGCACCTTCTCCGCGGCGGCCAGATCGCCCGAAGCCAGCGAGGCATCCACCATG
>JBILWQ010000118.1:0-6322 GCA_044369805.1 Phycisphaerales bacterium | reverse complement strand
CTGCACCACGTCCACCAGGATCCGAACCTGGCTGGCGCACTGCTCAAGCTTCCCTACGGCGACCTTTACGAAGGCAGCAACCTGGCGAGCATGATCGGCCTGACGCAGCCAGACGAGGTCTACAGCATCGCCGCCAGAGTCACGTTCGCATCAGCTTCGATATGCCGACCTGCACCTGTGATACCGACGTAGTGGCTCGCTGAAGCTCCTAGAGGCAGTGCGCGTCTTCGAGGCGCAGCCCGGCAAGAAGGTCCGCTACTACCGGGCCTCGAGCAGCGGGATGTTCGGCAAGGTGCATGAGGTCCCGCAGAGGGAGACTACGCCGGAGTATGCGGGGCAATAGATGCCGGAATCCACGGGCCACGATCAGAGAGCGTGAAGGAATCGCCACTTCCCGCTAACTCGGGGGCGGTGTTCCGCTTCTCGCAGAGCAACTTCGACCTCAGCCTCCTCGTCGCGGCGGCCGAGGTCGCGGCGAAGCACTCGCTGGTCCACCTCGCGCCGAACGAGTTCCTGTATTGGACGAAGGCGTGCTTCGCCTTTGTCCCCGGCATCACGATCTTCTTCTTCCCCAGCGGGTTCCTGATCAGCCGGTCGTGGGAGCTGAGCCCGAGCGCCGCCGAGTACGCCCGGAGCCTGCTCGACCGCAGCGAGGAGGGCTCGATGCCGGGGCTCGGTTGGATCCCCGTCAACGTGGTCGCCGCGATGCACGGTACGCTTGCGGTAGCAGCCGTCGACACGTCTGCGTGGGTGGTTGCGGTCCCAGTGGTCGCGTGGCGCTGCCTCGCTGGCAGCGGCCCGGGCTTCGGCGACGTCGCGCGGTCCGTATTCGCGCCGTGGCTCACGGCCTTGCCGATTGCGACTGTCGCGTTCGGGTGCTGGGGCACTTTGTCGCCGTTCGGCCTGCCGGTGGTTGTGGTGGCCTTGGCAGTGATCGGGCCCGTCGCGGGCATCGGATTACCCCTCGTGATCCGGCTGCGCCTGCCATTGGTCCACGTGGAGCTCGCGTCGGCCGTCGCGGGCACCGTCCGTATGCCCGGTCGTTGCAGGAGCGGCTCGTGGCCCGGTTCTTCAGCCGCAGGTCCTAGGCTCTTCCAACGCCTTCACCAATGTGGACCACCGGTCCAAGTCGGCCTCGGCAGACCACGCATCGTTGGCGGCACGCCCCGCCCGCGATCCCAGGTCGTCGAGATCGGCATCGGACGATGCGAGGCCGACGAGCGCGGCGCGGAAGGAATCCGCGTCCCCCGGGGCGACGATCTTGCCGCACCCGGATTCGGCGATACAGCGCGCGATCTCGCCGTTCGGGGACCCGACGTAGACCACGGGCCGGCCGGCAGCCGCCACGCCGAAGAACTTGCTCGGCACCATGATGCCTTCCATGCCGGAGGCGAGCGACACGAGGTGGATATCCGCGGCCGCGAGCAGCTCGCCGAGCGCCTCCCTCGGCTGGTACGGCAGGTCGACCACGTTGTCGACGCCGCGGGCGCGCAGCGTTTCGATCACCCATCCCTTCCGGTTTCCGCCGCCGACGAGGACGAAGAGAAACCGGCTGTCTCCGCGAAGCTGCGCGATGCCATCGACGATGGTCTCGAAGTCGTGCCCAAGCCCGAAATTCCCTGAGTACATGATCACCCGGCGTCCGCCAGCACCCCATTCGTCGCGGAACCGGTTCGGGGCATTCCTGGGCCGCGCGGGCTGCCCGGGTTCCGCCCAGGGCCTGATCAGCACCATCCGCTCCGCCGGTAGTCCCTTGGCCTCGATGCGGTCGCGCATGCACCGCCCGAGCACGACGACGCGGTTTACCCGCCGGAGGCACGTCCGGTTGAGCCACTCCAGCGCCCTGGCCCCGGGGGATTCCTTTCGGAGGATGCCGCACTGGATCGCCACGTCCGGGTACAGGTCCATGGCCCAGTAGACGGTCTTCGTGCCCCGCAACGCACCGAGCGCGAGCCCCACGAGTGAGATGAACGGGGGCGTCGTGAAGCAGATCACGACGTCCTGCCTTGGGAGCGCGAGCGCGGCCACCGTTGCTCTGAAGTAGAAGCCGACGAAATCCACGGCGCGCGCGAAGAGCGACGCGCGTCCGTACCTGCTCGACGCGACGCGCCGCACCTCGATACCCTCGATGCTGTCCGTAGGCGGCAGGGACGCACCCGCCCTACCGTAGATGGAGCGTGACGCGATGGCAGTCACCTCGTGTCCGTCTCGGGTGAGGCGCCTGGCGAGGTCCCAACCGTGCTGGGCTGTCGCGACCACGTCGGGGTAGAAGCATTGGTTGAGGAGCAGGACTTTCATTCGGAGCTCGTCGCGACCCCGCCCACGTCGCGCGAACGCGGTGCGGCGCGCAGCCGCGGGGGTCGGGGAAGGGTACCACTCCCCGTTCTCGCGTCCGTGACGGTAGCCTTACGAGCGAGCCTTGAGTTCCATGCGCAAACTTCCCGTCACGGTCGCGATCCCCGTCAGGAACGAGGAGGGCAACCTTTCCGCGTGCCTAGCTAGGTTGGGGAGGTTCGCGCGGGTCGTGGTGCTTGACTCCGGATCGACGGATCGCACGGCCGAGATCGCTGCCGCCGCAGGCGTCGAGGTACTCCAGTTCCGGTGGGACGGCCGGTTCCCGAAGAAGCGGAACTGGTTCCTGCGCAACCATGCGCCCTCGACAGAATGGGTCCTTTTCCTGGACGCCGATGAGCTCGTTGACGACGCGTTCTGCGACGAACTGGAACGCGTGCTGCCGACCACCCCCCACGTCGGTCTGTGGCTGAACTACACCAGTTGGTTCCTTGGGCGCCAACTGAGGCATGGAGACGCCAACCGGAAGCTCGCCCTGTTCCGGGTCGGCGCCGGGGAGTACGAGCGCGTGCCGGACGACGGCTGGAGCTCGCTGGACATGGAGGTGCACGAGCACCCGGTACTTGGCGGCACGCTCGGCGAGGTCTTTGCGCGAATCGACCACCGGGACTACCGCGGGTTTGATCATTGGATCCGGAAGCACAACGAGTACTCGACATGGGAGGCCCGGCGGATCCTGGCGCTTCGGCAGGCCCCGGCGGGAGCGAACGGCGCGCTCCGCGGCCGCCAGCTGCGCAAGTACCGCGCGATCGGTAGGTGGTGGCTGCCCGCTGCCTACTTCCTCAGCTTCTACTTCCTGAAGCGCGGGTTCCTCGACGGCTATCCCGGCCTCGTGTTCGCAATCGGCAAGTCCATCTACTTCTGGCAGATCGGCGTGAAGTGCGCGGAGCTGAAGGATCCCGTCAGGGGCTTGGCGCCCTGACCCGAGCCTCGCTGCCTGCGTCCTCGTCGCGGACCTGACCCTCGTCCGATCGGTGAGCCCGCTCCGGGTCAAGCCCGGCGCCCGCTGAGTCAACGGTATGCCGGAGAGATGCCGAGCGCGGCTAGCCTCGCCTCGACCGTGCGCCCATCGCGGCATCGAGCGCCGAGTCGTCGTTGGACCGCCATGATGAACGGCGCCGCGGCTCTCCCGGCACAGGCGCCCGCCGCGTCCCGTGCCGAGGCCGCCTGTCCGGTGACCATCTACAACGAGACTCTGAAACTGCATTCGTTCGAGCGGCTCGGGGCCATGGGTGCGCGGCGCTAATACATCATCTACCAGGTCGACCGCGAGCTTAGCGCCAAGTCGACGGGCAAGATCGTCCTAGACTTGCTGTTGAGGTACTTCGCCGAGCAGGCCGGCAAGTTCTCCTCAAAGTGGGGAGTCCTTGACTACGAGACGCGGTTCGACGATTGGATCAAGGAGGGGCCCTGAGTCCGAGCGCTGCAGGATTGACGTCGGTTCCATGGTCGCGGCGCTCGAGAAGGTGCGGACGCTCTTACCTGGTATCAAGTGGGTCCAATACGGGGTGCCGTGGCTTGCGGCCTACACAGACGGGAATCCGTGGGTCATGGCCTCAGACGAGGTGAAGCACCGAGCTATCAATGCGCAGTTCACGCGCGATGCGATGATCGTCGTGAACAGCGACTGGCCGTGCCCGAGCGTGTACATGGCGGTCGGCGAGCGCGGCGACGGCGGTCGGCCGAGCCCCGATCAGCGAAAGTCTACAGGTGCGCGAACGGAAGCTCTGGTATGAGCTCCGCCTTGGTCTTGCGGAGTTCTTCCGACCAGCTTTTGAGCGCCGCGATTGCTTCCGGGTCAGGATCCTTCCCGGGCTGCTGGGCACCGGTGGCTAGGCGATGAAGTACGCGCCCGCGGTCCAACGGCAGATGCCGTCACTTCTGGCGTCGAGGATCGGCCGGAGCGTGCTCTCCTCGATGATCGTGGCCGGCATCAGCCCGGGGATCCACGTGCTGCCGCCCGGCTGGTGGGCCGGGCTAACGAACGTGATCACGGGCACGCGGTTGCCGACGCGACCGCCGAAGTCGATCGATGCGCGCGGGGTCTTCGGCGTCGGAGTTGTTGTCACCAGTGAAGAGGTCGCCCCACTGGTTGAAGGAAGTCCCTGCGGATTCCTCAGCGAATGCGCGAAGAGCCTTAGGCGCGAACCGTCCGGCTCGCAGCGGGACACGGCATCCGTGAAGACGCGCTTGAGGTTCTTCCCCTCCTTGTTCGTCCTGCTATAGCCGCGTTCACCAATCGACCAGTAGATGCGGCCGTCGGGCCCGGCGGCCAGGCCGCGAATGTAGTGCCCGACGCAGTGCGGTTTGCACGCCGAAGCCGGTGAGCACCTTCTCGCGCACGTCGGCGACGCCGGCGCCCTTGGTGTCCTGCAAGTGCCACAGGTTGTGACTGCACGTGTACCAGACCGAACCATCGAGGTACATCACGCCCGCACCCGTGCCGTCGAGCGGCTCGTTGATGGGGCCGCCGAAGGAGACGGGGTCCCGCACCAGCGGCTCCTTGGCGAAGAGCGACCAGGAGAGACCGGGGAGAGAGCGATGGCGGGTAGAGACGTGGAGTGTCCTGCGAAACGGCAACCAGCGCACAACCGAGGATCGTCGAGGTGCACGGGAGCATGGATTTGCCGGTTAGCCCCCCAATCGGACGGGTTCTTCCCTCGCAGGGGAAACGTAGCCATCCTCGGTTCCGTTTCTGAATGCGCTTCGGCAGGCGGTCGGCACGCGTCCCCTGTTCGCCCATGGTGATGGAACACGCGGTTGACCCCGTGAAGTCCATGGCGCTTGGGAACCCATCGGTGGACGCGTGCCTCGATCCCGCCGTGTCGTGATCGCTGAGATATCATCTCGGGAGTTCACTCATGAGCAGCTACGTCCTCATCACACACACACCGTGGACGGAGGCTCCCCGGGTCCGTCACCAGGTCGCGCGCCTCATCGCGGGGTCTGGGCACCGGGCGTATTTCTTCGAGCGCGCCTCATATCCGTGGAAGGCCGCGAGTGTGCCCGCTGAGGAGGTGGAGCCCGGGATCACGGTCGTGCGCACAAGGCGACTGCTGCACCACCAGTTGCGCGTGGTCCCGCCGCTCGACTGGGCGAACTCTGCGCTCGTGCTCTCCGAGATCTCCGCCCGCATGCGCGAGCTCTCAATCGACCCCGACGCCACGGTTGTTAACTTCGCGCACGACTACGGCTTCCTGCGCCGGATCTTCCCGCACAACCGGATCGTCACCGTCTACCACGACGACATCGAGGCGCAGGCCAAGTTTCCGTGGTTCGGCCACGTCACGCGCAGCATCCGCGGCACCTGCCGCATGAGCGACGAGGTGCTGGCGCTTTCAACCCCCCTGGTGAAACGGCTGCAGGCGTGGTGCGAGCCGAAGTTGTTCCTGCCCTGGGCGATCCGCCCCTATTCCGCGCCGACTAGCGATCCCGCGCAGCGTGACCGACTGCTCTATTGGGGCTTCATCGACGTCTCGATGGACACTGACCGCGTGCGCGCGGTCTGCGAGCACCTGGCGCGCACCCGTCCGACTTGGCGCGTGATGCTGGTCGGGCCGACGCAGTCCGCCGCGCGGCGCGCCGCGACGCTGGCGCAGCTGGAGGGCATCGGCAATCTGGACGTGCTTGACCAGCAACCGCTGTCGGCGCTGCCGATGGACCGCGTGGCCGCCGCGTTTATCCCGTACCGCCGCAAGAGCGACACGGATGCCACGGAACTCCCGAACAAGTCGCTGCAGCTCCTCTCCTACGGAGTGCCGATCCTGAAGTCCGGGATGCCCGCGATGATTCGCCGTCCGTTCATCGTGCCGCTCGACGAGGGTGCGGGGATCGAGGAATCGATCTCCGCCTGCGTCCGGAACTTCGACGCCTGGCAGCCCGCGATCCGCACGTTCCTGGAAGAGAACTCGCCGGCCGCGCGCATGCGCACCCTGGGGATCGAGCCGATCACGTGACGCCGCCGCTCACG
>JBILWQ010000117.1:0-6367 GCA_044369805.1 Phycisphaerales bacterium | reverse complement strand
AGGCCCCCCTTGCAAGAGAAACTGCACGTCCACGGATGCCGATCCCACGCCAGAACCCGCTCCAGCCCAGCAGTAACCGTCTTCGCCCGCGCAGTGTCCCTGAACGCGGATGCCGTCGCTTCTTAACGAGGATTGCTGTGATGCAGAGGCCCAACTGATCCGCGCGCCGCTGAAGTCGTGAAAAGAACCCTCGACCGACGCACTCCAGTATGCCATGTCAGGCGCAGCCTTCTCCTCATCAAAATACCACCCTACAGCCCGAACGCTGCGGACCTGCGAGAGGTAGACCAGCGAGCCCGCTCCGGCTGGCAGCGGGGCAAGCAGAAGGCATGCCACCACCCACGGGGCCGAAACGATCGCTCGTAGGTCCGCCTTCAGAGACCGCCTTTGGAGTGGCAAGCGCATACCGTGGCAAACTAGTCCGGACCTCCTGCCGGGGCAAGAACAAACTGCGGAATCAGAGAGGTGGACTCTACGGATCCGGTGCAAATCACCCGGCACAATTCCATGCGGCGTGACCGTACCCTTCCGGGGTGATCCTCGGCGGCCGGCTCTTCATGAAGTATCAGCACGCGCCGGAGGATTCCGATCCGCCGCCGCAGGATTTCTGGTAATCGGGTTGGTTCGTGGCACTGCTGGTGGTGATGATCCTGATCATGTGCGGACTGATCTGGCTGGGTCTTGAATCCCCGACCCAAGCCCGGGTGCTGCGGTGGGTGCTTCTGGCGTGGGCCGGCCTGCTGCTGCTCGGCTCGTGGATCATGAGCCCGCATTCGGCGAGCGATCAGCCGCTGGTGCGCAACCCTTTCGCGAGGGTGCTCATGCGATCGCTTGAAACCAGCACGTTCACGCAGTCCTATCGCACGTCGCTCCGCCGGACGCTCTTCCAGATCCTGGCCATGGTCACGTACCTGGGCATCGTCGTCCTGCAGTTGCGGGCTCGAGGGGCGGCCTGAGGCAAGCCACGCCATGCCGCGTCCGCATCGCTCAGCTCCTCGACAGGAATCCATCGGGATCCAGCCCGAGCGCTTCCTGCCCTCGCTTGCGGGCATGATCGCCCTCTGCCTCTTCGGCGGCGTGCTCAGCGGACTGGCCGCGCCACCAGGGGCGTGGTACGCGTCGCTTGCAAAGCCGGACTGGCAGCCGCCGCCGTGGATCTTCGGACCGGTGTGGACGGTGCTGTACATCATGATCGGCGTGGCGGGCTGGATGCTCTGGACCCGGCGCACGGCACCCGGAGGCCGACTGGCACTCACGCTCTTTCTGTTGCAGTTGGCCCTGAACTTCGCGTGGACGCCGGTGTTCTTCGGCCTGCACGCCATGGGTGCGGCGTTCGCCGTGATCGCCGTGCTGTGGTTGGCGATCGTGGCCACCGTGGTGGCGGCGTGGCGAGTGCGGCCGGCCGCCAGCGTGCTGCTGCTGCCCTACCTGGCGTGGGTGGGATTCGCGGCGGTGCTGAATCTGACGTTGTGGCGGATGAATTGAGGGGTCGAGCGCAGTGAGCGCTGCAGGACTCGAACGCGGCGCAGCCGCGTCGCAAGGACTGCCTGCGGCGCAGCCGCAGGGCGGCCGGGCGCAGCCCGGACGCGAGCGTTCACGGAGCGAGACGAGACGCAGGCCGCCAGGCCTCCGACTCGTCGAGCGCAGTGAGCGCTGCAGGACTCGAACCTGCGACCCTCGCCGTGTAATGGCGATGCTCTGCCAACTGAGCTAAGCGCCCGGAACGATGAAGGCCGCCGCAGTCGCGACGGCCTTCGCAAGCGAGGCGGACGGGAATCGAACCCGCAACCACCGGCGTGACAAGCCGGTACTCTAACCAATTGAGCTACCGCCCCAACACCGAACCGGAGTTCGGAGGGGCAAGTTTAGCGAAGCCTGCATGGGGGTCAACCGCCGTTCCGACGGCATCCTGACAGCCGCGGCTTTCGCGACGGTTTCCCGCCGCTCACGCCTCGAACCAGTCGCTGCCGAGGCCCCCGTCGGCCTTCAACGGCACGCTCAGCCCCATGGCACCCTCCATGGTCCGCTGCATGAGTTCCAGCACGGCCTGCGCCTGGTCGCCCGGCGCCTCCACCAGCAGTTCGTCGTGCACCTGAAGCAGCAGGCGCGCCGCGGGGAACCGCTCGGACAGCGCCTGGTCCAGCCGCAGCATGGCCACCTTGATCAGGTCGGCCGCGCTGCCCTGGACCACGGTGTTGATGGCCATGCGTTCGCCAAGAGCACGCTCGTTGGGGTTGCGCGAGTGCACCTGTGGAATCGGTCGCCGCCGCCCCAGAATCGTCGCCACGAAGCCGTCCGCCTTCGCCCGGGCCACGCACGCCTGCAGGAAGGCCTCGATGCCGCCGAACCGCCGCTTGTAGTCCTCGATGATCCGGGTGGCCCTCGCCACATCCGCCTGAGGACCGAGCCGACGTGCAAGCCCCCAGGGCGTGATGCCGTACACGATGCCGAAGTTCACCATCTTGGCGGCGCTGCGCTGCTCGTCGGTGACCGCCTCCGGCTTCACGCCGAACGTCTCGGCCGCAACCGCCCGGTGAATGTCCTCGCCGCGCCGAAACGCCTGGCACAGCGCGGGATCGCCGCTTAGGTGCGCCAGCAGCCGCAGCTCGATCTGCGAGTAGTCGGCGCTGGCGAACGTGAAGCCCTTCTCCGGCTTGAATGCCTTGCGGATCTCGCGGCCCTCACCGGTTCGAATGGGAATGTTCTGCAGGTTGGGGTCGCTGCTCGAGAGTCGGCCGGTGGCCGCGCCGAGCTGGTGGAAACTGGCGTGCACGCGGCCATCCGCCGGGTCGACGGCTTCCTTCAGGCCCACCAGGTAGGTGCCCACCAGCTTGCTCAGCTGACGGTGCTCAAGCAGCAGCGATGGCACGGGCGTGGTCACCGCCGGGTCGGCTGCCAGCTTCTCCAGCACCTCCATGTCGGTGCTGGCGCCGGTCTTGGTGCGCTTGACCACCTTCAGGCCAAGGCCGGGCAAGGCACCATCGGGCGGGTTGAAGAGCACCTCGGCCAGTTGCTTGGGTGAATCCAGGTTGAAGGCGCGGGGACTGGCGGCGATCACCCTCTCGCGGATGCCTTCGAGTCGCTGCTCGAGCCCCTGCCGCTGGCGATCCAGTTCATCGGCATCCACGCGGATGCCCCAGCGCTCCATGCGGGCGATCACACCCACCAGCGGCAGCTCGACATCACGCAGCAGAGCGACCAGGCCCTGCCTCTCGAGCTGGGGCCGGAAGTGCTCGTGCAGGCGAAGCGCCATGTCGGCGTCCTCGGCGGCGTAGGTGGTGGCGGCGTCCAGGTCCGCCTGGTCGAAGCGCCGCTGGTTGGCCCCGCTGCCGATCAGGGCCTCGATGGGAATGTTGCGATGCCCCAGCAGGGCCTCGCTCAGGGCATCGAGTCCGTGCCCCACCCGAGCCGCATCGGCCAGATGACTCGAGAGCAGCGTGTCATCGGCCAGTCCCTGCACCTGCACGCCGTGGCGGGCCAGCACGATCAGGTCGTACTTGGCGTTGTGGGCGGTCTTGGGCACCGCGGGGTCCTCAAGCAGCGGCTGCACCAGCGGCTGAACCTGCGACCACGTCAGGTGTCGCTCGGGTTGCGGGCTGCGGACCGGGATGTAGACACCCTCGTGCGGCTGGAACGCCAGCGAGAGCCCCACCAGCCCCGCCCGCGTGGGGGCCAGAGCGTCGGTCTCGGTGTCGAAGGCCAGCGCGGCCCCGCCCTGGGCCGCCTTGCGCGCGGCGGCCACGAAGGCCTCGATCTCCTGCCGCGTGCCGAGCATGCGGTAGGTGCCATCGGCGCTGCTCACCGCAGCGGCGGGTCCCTCAGCCGGGGCATCGAAGAGCGAGGGACCATCCGAGGGCTTCCTTGCGGCTGAGGGCTTGGCCGGTGCTTCGGGCGGGGCGGGCTTGGCCGCGGCCTTCACCCCCATGAGTTCGGCAAGGTCATCGCGGTGCCGGTGGAAACCCAGCTGATGAAGCAGTTCCAGCACGGCGGCGGTGTCGGCGCGGGCCAGATCCAGTCCTCGGTCCTCCACCCCTGCCTCCACCGGACAGTCTTCCTTCAGTTCCACGAGCCGACGGCCAAGATCGAAACCCTCGCGAGCGGCCTCGATGGCCGCCTTCTTGGCCGGCGTGAGTTCGGCCACATGGTCGAGCACGCCCTGCAGCGAGCCGTACCTGGTGATGAGGGCGGCAGCGGTCTTGGGCCCGATGCCCTTCGCCCCGGGCACGTTGTCCACCGGATCGCCCATGAGCGTGAGCATGTCCACCACCTGATCGGGGCGGATGCCCTTGGCTTCCCAGAGCGTGGCCGCATCCATCTCCACGCCAGTCTGCCCATCCACCAGTCGCGTGTGCTCATCGAGCACCTGTCCAAGGTCCTTGTCACGGCTCAGGATGCGGATCGGCCGGTCGGAGTGCTGACGCCGCACCCGCCGAACCAGCGTGGCGATGGCGTCATCCGCCTCCACGCGCGGCACCGCCACCACCGGAATGCCCAGCAGCCGGCAGAGTTCCACGCACCGCTCCACCTGGGGTCCGAAGTCCTGCGGTGCGGGTTCGCGATGGGCCTTGTACTCGGGGTAGATGTCGCTTCGGAAGGTGCCCCGGTCCCCCGCGGCGTCGATCACCAGAACCAGATGAGCCGGCTTCCGCTCGCGCAGCAGCTTCAGCAGCAGCCCCGTGAACCCGAACACCATGTGGGTCGGCTCGTTGGTGATGGGACTGCGCATGCCCGGGCGCAGCGCGTGGTAGGCGCGGAAGAACTGCGCGTGACCGTCGATGATCCAGAGCTCGTCCGAGCGGCTCACGGGGCCGATCCAGCGGACTTCGCGTGCAGGGCCTCCAGGATGGCCCGCTCGGCGGGGTGCAGCGTCTCGCCGCGTCGCTTCAGGACGATCTCGGCCGTGGCCAGGAATCGGTCCAGCCGGTGCACCTTCTGGCCATCGTCGGTCAGCCAGGCGAAGCGCGGCGTGCACGCCGGCGGCGGCACGCTGCAGGCGATCATGGTTCCGGTGCCCACGGTGGTGCCCGTCATGATGCGGGTCCCGATGGCCGTCTTCACGTGGTCGCCCAGGATGCAGCCCATGAACTGGCGGCCGGTGCGCTCGAGCGGCGAGCCCGCATCCACCCGCATGCTCACCTCGCCGTAGGTGTTCAGCAGGTTGCTGTTCACCGTGCCCGCCCCCAGGTTCACCCAGCGGCCCACGATCGAGTCGCCCAGGTGGCCATCGTGCGCCTTGTTCGAGTCGCCGTGGAAGATGGTGCCGCCCACCTCGCCGGCCGCGCGACAACGCGGGCCGAACACGGTGCGCGGCTTCAGCAGAGCGTGCGGGGCCACCTGCGTGGCCGGACCCACGTAGACGGGTCCCTGCAGCACGGCGTGGGCCCCGATGACCGCGTCGCGGTCGATCACCACCGGACCACCGCGGCTGTCGAGCACGGCGAAGGCATCGACCCGGGCCGACGCATGCACGAACACCGCGTCGCCCTCGAAGGCGATGGGTCGCGTGCGCTTGCCGGTCCATCGCATGGCCCACGACTTGCCCTTCTCGTTCCGCCAGGCCGCCACCTGCGAGGGCTTGGCCAGTTCGCCCTCCCACTTCCACTGGGCCCGAAGCGTCTCGGCATCCTGGATCAGCCGCCGCTCGAACGCCTCGTTGGCCAGCAGGTCCCACGGACGCCGCAGCACGGCCGGCGCGGCGGCGGGCGACTTCTTCAGCGAAGGCTCACGCCCAGCCAGCCATGCCGAGGCCTGCTCGCGATCGACGCACGCGGCCAGCACGGAGCCATCGGTCGGGTCGGTGATCGCCTCGCCCTGACCCAGCCTGGCCGCCTCGGCCGGAGCCTCGAGCAGGCGACCGTTCAGCAGCAGGAACCGGCTCCCCTTGGGCAGGGCGTTCACGGGCAACGTGGTGCGGGCGCGAAGGGCCGCCTCATGGTGGGCAGGCACGAACAGCGCGCCCGCCTGCAGGCGCTCCAGGCCCGTGAAGGCCCCGCTTCGCACCTCCGCGGCGATGCGGAGGTCCGTCAGCGGACCGAGCGAACCGCCACCATCCTCGAAGACGATCCGGATGACGCTCATGCGCCGGAGCGTACCCGCGGCGGGGCACGCGGTTTCAGCGGCGCCGGCGCGAGGCGGGGAAGCCCCAGTGGTCGAAGGTTCGACCGAGCAGCCACGAGACCGGGATGGCCAGGATGCCCGACGCGAGCGCGTCGAGCGCCTGATGCCCCAGTTCCGCGGCCGAGTTGCCCACCCAGGGAACCGCCGCATCGGGCCAGAGGCCTCGAACGATCCACAGGGCCGTCCACACCAGACTCGCTCCCAGCAGCAGCAGGAAGGTGCCCGCACTCGATGCGACCATGCTGCGGCG
>JBILWQ010000116.1:0-6431 GCA_044369805.1 Phycisphaerales bacterium | reverse complement strand
GACCGATAAGTAGGCCCGTCCCTCAGCGGACCTCCCCAAGCATCTCTCGCAGCGCCAACCCGGGATCCGGCTGCCTCATCAGGTGCTCGCCCACAAGGGCAATGTGCACACCATGCGACCGCAGGCGCCGAAGGTCCTCGGCGGTGCGGATGCCGCTCTCGCTGACCAGGATCGACCGGTCCTCGATCAGTTCCGCCAACCGCAGCGTGTGCGAGAGATCCGTGGTCATGGTGCGAAGGTCACGGTTGTTGATGCCCAGCAGCGCGTAGCCGCGATGCGGGAAGCCCACGTGATGCTGCACGCGATACAGATTCTCCACGTCGTGCACCTCAAGCAGCGTGGTCAGGCCCAGCTCGACCGCCTGGATCTGGAAGTCCACGATCTGCGCTTCCGTGAGGCACTCGGCGATCAGCAGAATGGCATCCGCGCCGGAGGCACGGCTCTCCCAGATCTGCCACGCATCCACGATGAAATCCTTTCGCAGCACGGGAAGCGGCACACGGTCCCGGATCATCTGGATGTATGCAAGCCGACCACCAAAGTCCGCCTCGTCTGTTAGACAACTGATCGCCGAGGCCCCGGCCTCGTGATAGCGTGCGGCAATGTCCACAGGGTCGAAGTCCTGCCGGATCACGCCCGCGGAGGGACTCTTCCGCTTCACCTCGGCGATGATCCGCGTGCCCCTGGGTGTGCCTGGCTGCACCAGTGCCTGGAAGAAGTTGCGCGGCCTCGGAAGTTCACGACACCGCGCCTGCAGCGCCTCGAGTGGATCCCTCGCCTTCAGCTCGGCCACTTCGGCTCTCTTCCTCTGCACGATCTTCTGGAGTGCGTCGGCGGCCATGGCGGGGACCGGGGAATCCGGGACTCCAGTTATAGCCGGGAAGGTTGCCGAGGAGCCAAACCCCACGATCGGCGCGTGGACACTGATCCTGCACGCGTGCTGGGCCTGCATTGCGGTGGTGGTGACCTGGAGATCGGGATGGCTGCGAGGCCACCAACCCGTGCTCTGGCCAGGTCGCGATCCGTCGGATCTGGTCCGGCTTGCGATCGCCGTGATCATGGCTTCACCGGTGGCGGCACTGGCAGGTACGTGGATGGGCGTGCGCACCGGCGCGAATCCCACCCTGGACCAGATGCTCGCCCTGTCCCTGGCCGCGGCCGCCTCGCCCATCGCGGCATGGTTGCTGCTCCCGCCCGCGGCGGGCACCGCTGCATCGACCCGACTTACCACCGCGATGCTTGCGGGTCTGCTCGGCCTGCTCGTCTGCTGGCCGTTCCTCCAGCTGGTCATCGATGGCGCCAGCCGACTGCAGCAGGCCCTGGGTGGGGAAGCCGCGCCAGCGCTCGGGCACAGCACGCTGCAGTCGCTGCGGGCGCAGGCCAGCGAGCCCGCCGCGTGGGGTGTGGCCGCCACTGCGGTGCTCATCACGCCGCTGGCGGAGGAGATCACCTGGCGCGGCCTGATTCAGCAGGCGCTCAAGCGAGCGCGTCTGCCGTTGCCCGCGGCCATCCTGCTCACCTCCGCGGGGTTCGCCCTGTTCCACTGGAGCGTGCTTCCAGCAGCCGCGCGACCGGGCGGACTGGCCGCACTGATGCTGCTGGGGGTCACGCTCGGATGGCTGACCGAGCGCACGGGTCGCATCGAAGCCGCCATGACCGCCCACGCGGCGTTCAACCTGGCCAACCTGCTGCTCTTCTCTATGCTTCCGGAATGAGCGGCAAGCCACGCATCCTCACCGGCGACACGCCCACCGGACGACTGCACCTGGGCCACTGGGTCGGAAGCGTGAAGCGACGCGTGGAACTGCAGCACACTCACGACTGCTACTTCATCGTGGCCAACTACCACGCGTTCACCACCCGGTCGGAGCGCAGCGCCGAGATCCGCTCCGACTGCCTCGAGATCGTGCGCGACTACCTGGCCATGGGCATCGATCCCGACGCCGCCACCGTGTTCCTGCAGAGCGAGATCCCGGCGATCCACGAGCTCTGCTTCCTCTTCGCCATGCTGCTTCCGTTCAACCGCGTGATGCGCAACCCCACGCTGAAGGACGAGATCAAGGTGAAGGACCTCGGCGAGACCTACAGCTTCGGCTTCCCGCTGTACGCCGTGGGGCAATGCAGCGACATCCTCTCGTTCCGACCGGTCGGCGTGCCCGTGGGCGAGGACCAGGTGCCGCATCTGGAGATGACCCGCGAAGTGGCGCGTCGCTTCAACCAGATCTACTGCGGCGTCGACGAGCATGCCGAGGACCACGACCACGTGAAGCTGGGCGGCGTGTTCCCGGTGCCGCGCGCCGAGGTGGGCCAGGTGGGTCGCCTGGTCGGCATCGACGGCAAGAACAAGATGAGCAAGAGCCTGGGCAACGCGATCTTCATCAGCGATCCGCCGAAGGAGGTGGAGAAGAAGGTGATGAAGATCTTCACCGGCCGGCAGAGCCCCACCGAGCCCGGTGACGTGAACAACGCGCTCTTCCAGTATGTGGATGCGTTCATTCCCGACTCGGCTCGCGTGGCCGAGCTGAAGGATCGCTACGCGCGCGGCGACAACATCGGCGACGGACACGTGAAGAAGGAGCTGGCGGCGGCCCTGAACGACCTGCTCGAACCCATGCGGACGCGGCGCGCCCAGTTCGAGGGTCGGGATGACCTGATCCTGGACATCCTGAGGAGGGGATGCGCTCGGGCCAACGAGACCGCCGAGGCGACGCTGGAGGCCGCCCGAAAGGCCTGCAACCTGCATTTCTTCCCGCGGTCGATCGGCTACCGCTGACCACGGCGGCCTTCGTGGCCCCGGTCGCTGGCTTCAACCCGAGGACTTCCCTATCTTTGTGGCCCGCGGGCGGCTCCTGCCGATGCAGGATGGTCGCTCCCGGACAGGCCGTACCCATGCACGACAAGAGTCTCTGCCCCTACATCGACCTCGGTGACCATCGCTGCGGCGAGCGGTTCACCCTGGCCAACGCCCGAGAGGCGTTCTCGATGTGCTGCGGCGGACAGCATGGATGCGCCACCTTCCATCGGCTGAACATGGAGCGGCAGTACGGCACGCTGGACAAGCCGATGCCGGCCACGCGCCGGGTGGCGAATCTGGGCGTGACCACCCTGATGGTGACCGCCCATGCCCGAAACAATTCCGTTCGAAACGTGGGCGCGTGATTTCCTGGCCTGGGCACGGGTCGAGACGGGACTGAGTCCCGCCACGCTCGAGGTCTATGGTCGTGACCTGCGTCAGATGGCCGAGGACCTGCAGAAGCGCGGCGTGAAGCATCCGGCCAAGGTCGCCATGCAGGACCTGGCCGATCACCTGCAGCGGCTGCGCAAGGAGCGCGGCATGGAGGCGAGCACGGTCACGCGGCATCTGGCCACCATCCGCGTCTTCTTCCGGTGGCTGCATGCCGAACGACGCATCGAGCGTGATCCCGCAAGGCTGCTGGAGCGACCGCACCGATGGAAGAAGTTGCCTGGCACGCTCACGCCCAGGCAGATGCGGGCGCTGGTCGAGGCACCCAGCGCCGAGCATGGCGACCTCTGGGTGCGCGACCGGGCCATGCTGGAGACCATGTACGCGGCCGGCCTGCGCGCCAGCGAGGTGGGCACGCTGAAGCTGAACGACTTCAACGAGACGCTGGCCAGCATCATGGTGATCGGCAAGGGCAACAAGCAGCGACTGGTTCCACTGGGTGAGCCCGCAGTGAAGGCGATCGGTCACTACCTGAAGACCTGCAGGCCGGGGCTCGCTCGTTTCCGGGATGGTCGTGACCGCTTCAGGCTGTTCCTGTCCTTCAGCGGCCGGCCCATCGAGCGCGTGGCCGTGTGGCAGATCATCAAGAAGTATGCCGCCGTGGCCCGACTGCACGACGTGCACCCGCACACGCTTCGGCACAGCTTCGCCACGCACCTGCTCGGCGGTGGGGCGGATCTGCGCGTGGTGCAGGAACTGCTCGGACACAGCGACATCAACACCACGCAGATCTACACACACGTGGACCGATCACGGCTGCACGACGTTGTGCGCAAGCATCATCCTCGCGAGGGCATGTCGGTGGGCGGAAGTCCGGGTGGACGCGGTTCGCCACGACGCGGATCCCGGGCGGCCTGAGCGAATCGTCTGGCCGCTAGCCTCCGGCCCATGCCCACCAAGACGGTCGATCCCTGCGTTCTGGTCATCCTGGGTGCGAGCGGCGACCTGACCCACCGCAAGCTGGTGCCGGCCATGTTCGAGATGGACCGTGCAGGCACCTTGCACCCCTCCACCTGCATCCTGGGCGTGAGCCGGACGCGGAAGACCGACGAGCAGTGGCGTGCGGAACTGCAGCCCTGGGTGGCGAAGCAGGTGAAGGCCTTCGATGCCGAAGCCTGGGGGAAGTTCAGCGCTCGCATCTTCTACGAAGCCGGCGATGCCGCCACCCCGGAGCCCTACGCGCGCATCGGGGAGCGGATCCAGAAGCTGGACGCTGATCGGAAGTGCCGGGGCAACGTGCTCTTCTTCATGAGCGTTGCCCCGGAGCTGTATGAGCCCATCGTGGACCAGATCGGGGCGGCGGGACTGGTGACCGAAGGGCGCCGCTGGTGCAGCATTGACCAGTCCTCGCGGACGTGGCAGCGGATCATCGTGGAGAAGCCATTCGGCAACGACGATGCCAGCGCCGCAAGCCTGAACCGGGCCCTCGGCCGCGTGTTCGACGAGGAGGCGATCTACCGCATCGACCACTACCTCGGCAAGGAGGTGGTTCAGAGCCTGCTTGCCTTCCGCTTCGCCAACGCGGTGTTCGAGCCGGTGTGGAACCACCGCTACATCGACCACGTGCAGATCACCGCGGCTGAGACAGTGGGGGTGGGTCAGCGGATCGCCTTCTACGACCAGACCGGTGCCATCCGCGACATGATCCAGAGCCACCTGATGCAGATCCTGGCCTTCGTTGCCATGGAGCCGCCCACGGACTTCAGCGCCAACCACATCCGGGCCGAGAAGATCAAGGTGATCGACGCGCTGCAGGTGCCGCAGGTCCGATTGCTTGATCGATTCGCCTCGCTGGGCCAGTATGCGGCAGGACCCGAGGAGGGGGCCTATCACGAACTGAACGGGGTGCAACCGGGCACGACCACCGAGACCTTTGCTGCACTGCGCATGGAGTTCGAGAACTGGCGATGGGCTCGCGTTCCGTTCTACGTGCGCACCGGCAAGCGCATGGCCCGCAAGTGCACGCAGATCGTGGTGCAGTTCAAGCCACCCGCGGTGAACCTGTTCCGGCACGTGGCGCCGGGGCCGCTGTCGGGCAACCGCATGGTGATCGAGATCGCCCCCGGGGAGAGTTTCCGCATGCGCTTCGCCGCCAAGAAGCCCGGACCCATGGCACTGCAGGATGTGGAGATGACCATGGACTACGCGAGGGCGTTTGGCGTGGAGGCGGTCGAGGCGTACGGACCGCTCATGATCGACGCCATGCGGGGCGATCAGAGCCTCTTCAAGCACCGTCAGGAAGTGGAGAGCGCATGGTCCGCCATCATGCCCTTCCTGGATGATCGCAGTGCGGCGATCCGCAAGGACACGCACGCGAACTACGCGCAGGGATCGTGGGGGCCGGCCTCGAGCGACGAACTGCTGGCCCGTGATGGCCGCGGCTGGTTCAACCCGCAGTGATTCGGGCACGACGGCTGCTACCTTCGCCCGCATGAGCGACCTGCTGCCACCGGACCCGGCCACCCAACCGATCGAGGCGCCGCGCCTGCGAGGTCGGATCGAGGCGCACCATGACGCCGAGGAGGTCTTTGACGCCCTGGGCGCCGACCTGATGGCGCAGGCCGTGTCCTGCGTGACCCGACATGGTGCCTTCCACCTGGCGCTCAGTGGTGGCAAGACGCCCTTCCCCTTCTACGAGAAGCTCATGGTCGATCCTCGCTTCCGTGGATTGCCCTGGCAGCAGACCCATCTGTGGATGGTCGATGAGCGACGCATCGGCTTCGACGATGATCTGAACAACTACAAGCACATCCACGAGATCCTTGTGGAGCACTCGGGTATCCCCGCGGAAAACGTACACCCCATGCCGGTGGAGGACGCCACGCCGGACGTGACCTACGAGCGAACGCTGCGCGAGGCGCTTGGGCAGAGACCAAGCGGACAGCAGCGGCTGGATTTCGTGCTGCTGGGCATGGGTGACAACGGACACACGGCCAGCCTTTTCCCGCACACCGACGTGCTGAAGGTGCGGGACCGCCTGGTGGGTCTGTGCGAGGGACCCACAGTGACTCCGCCGCCGAGGATCACGCTGACCTATCCAGCATTGAACGCCGCCCGGTGCGTGGCCGTTCTGGTGATGGGGGCTGGCAAGGGGCCCATGCTCAAGCGAGTGGCGGCCGGAAGCGACGATTACCTGGAGTTGCCGATCCTGGGCATCGAGCCGGTGGGTGGCGAACTTCGTTGGTAC
>JBILWQ010000180.1:0-4808 GCA_044369805.1 Phycisphaerales bacterium | reverse complement strand
TGGGATCCACCACGTGCGAGGCATCGGCCGGGTAGGCCGGCAGCGTGGCCACGCCATCGCGGTGCGCCAGGATCGCGCCGTGCTCACCCTTCTTCACCACCACGAACTTCGGGCCCAGGTCCAGGATCGCGCGACCCGCGGACACGGCGTTGCGCGCCTCGGTCAGCTGCATCGCCTCCTGATCGTTCAGCACCACGCCATCGACGTCGCGGAAGAGCGCCAGCAGTTCCGGACGCGCCACGTTGATCCAGAGGTCCATCGTGTCGCACACGGCAAGCGCTCGCTTCGGGAACTGCCGAAGCAGGTCCATCTGCACCGACGGGTGCGTGTTGCCCAGGAACACGAACTGGCTGTCCTGATAGGCGGCGGGCACCTTCGGCGGGGCCTCCTCGAGCACGCCAAGCTCGGTGAAGAGCGTCTCGCGGCGGTTCATGTCGTCGAGGTATCGGCCGCCCCACGCGAACGTGCGGCTTGCGGGACGCCGCTCGAGTCCCTTCAGGCAGACGCCCTTGAAGGACTCGAGGATCGCCGCATGCTCGGGCGGGAAGTCGCCGCCGACCGCGCCGACCACGCGGACCGGCGTCAGGTGACTCGCGGCGGCCGCGAAGTAGCTGCAACTGCCTCCAAGCACGCGTTCCGCGCTGCCGGTGGGTGCGTGAAGCGTGTCGATGCCGATGGTTCCGGTGACGATCAGGGCCATGAAGCCGAGTGTAACGCTGCAGGTGCGCGCAGCGGCCGAATCAGGCTTCGGGCTCGCGCTTCACCAGACCCTTGCTCCAGCCCAGGCCGATGGCGACGCCGCAGAGCGAACCAGCCGCGGCGTCCGCGGGCATGGCGGAAAGGATGGGATTGAGGCTTCCGGAGGCGAAGGCCACGTCGAGGCCACCACCCGGAGCCACGCCCAGGATGAGCTGGGCCAGTCCGATCGCCAGCACCGGCGCGGCGAACACCAGCACGGGCTGCTCACGCGGCGCGATGAGTCGCGAGCCCACCGCGACGGCGATCCCCGCCAGTGTGCAGGCTCCGATCGCCTGGCCCTTGGAGGTCCCGACCAGCGTGAACGCCAGCACCGCGGGCGCGGCCACCCCCGCCACCAGCGCCAGCATGGCGCGCGGACGCAGGATCGACTGCACGAAGCTCTGGTCGGGATCCAGCCAGGGCACGTCGGGCAGCGGTCCACCGACCCGGAAGGCCGCCACCGCGGCCGTGGCCACGAAGGCGGACCAGGCGAGCGTCTCCACCCCCAGCCAGCGGAATCCAGCGGCGTGGAACACCGCGTCGGGAAGCGTGCCGGTGCGCATGGCGAAGGCCGCCACGCCGCAGCCGACCGCGAACAGCGTGACCGCGGCATTCACGGGCCGGGCCAGCGCGCACGCGATGGCCACCGCCGCGCCCAGACACACCACGACGGCGGCGGCCGCGATCGCTGGATGGGCCGCGTCCATGAGTGCGGGTGCCGCGGTGCCCGTGGAGCCCATGACGAACCGGCTGGCGAGAAGACCCAGCAGACCGCAGGTGAGGATGCAGAGGCTGGTCAGGATCGTGCGAGACGCGCCGCTTTCCATGTCCGGCATGATGGAGCCTTCCGGTCCGGCCCGCAAGCGAAGGCACGCGGTGGCTGGGGCCTCGTCGTACCCTCCCCCGCATGGCTCCTGGTGAACCCTGCGTGCTCGATGGCGGTCCCCTGTCGATCGAGCTGGTGCGCGCCGTGGCGGTGGACGGGCGACCCGTCCGCCTGGCCGATTCGGCTCGCGCGGCGATCGAGGCCTCGCGTCGGGGCATCGATCGGGTCGCCGCCGGCACGGCCGCGGTCTATGGCGTGAACACCGGATTCGGATCGCTGGCCCAGGTGCGCGTGGCCGCCGAGGGCCTTCGCGACCTTCAACGCAATCTGGTGCTCTCGCACGCGGCAGGCCTCGGCGATCCGCTGCCTCCCGACGTGGTGCGCGGCATGCTTCTGCTGCTGGCGGCCAGCCTCTGCCGAGGGCGCAGCGGCGTCAGGCCCGTGGTGATCGAACGCCTGATCGAGCTGCTCAACCATGGCCTGACCCCGGTGGTGCCGGAGCGCGGCAGCGTGGGCGCAAGCGGCGATCTGGCCCCGCTCGCCCATGCCTGTCTTCCCTTGCTGGGCGAGGGCGAGGTCTGGCTGGATGGGCACCCCGCGGCCGCGGACGAGGCGTTGCGATCAAGGGGACTGGCGCCGATCGCGCTGGAGGCGAAGGAGGGACTGGCCCTGCTCAACGGGACGCACCTCATGGCTGCGCGTGGGGCGCTTGCCTTCGCTGCCATCGAGCCGCTGCTCGAGACCGCCATCGGCGCGGCTGCGATGAGCGTGGATGCCTGCCTGGCCAGCGACTCTCCGCTCGACGCCCGGCTGCACGCGGCGCGGCACCAGCCCGGTCAGGCCGAGGTGGCGCAGCGCATGCGCAACCTGCTTTCCGGATCGGGGATCACTGCATCGCACCGCGAGAATGACCCGAGGGTGCAGGATCCCTATTCGCTTCGCTGTGCACCCCAGGTGCTCGGCGCGGCCCTGGACCAGTTGAGGGCGCAGCGCGCGGTGATCGAGAGGGAACTGGGCGCGGTCACCGACAACCCGCTTGTCCTGCCCGACGGCAAGGGCGGCTTTGACGTGGTCAGCGGCGGCAACTTCCATGGCATGCCGCTGGCGGTCGCCATGGATGCCGCGAAGATCGCGCTCTGCCACGTGGCTGGCATCAGCGAACGTCGCACCTTCTGGGTGCTCTCAGGACACGACCGCTTCAACCCCGTCAAGCCCTGCCTGGCGGGCACGCCCGGCGTGGAGAGCGGACTCATGATCGTGCAGTACGCGGCGGCGGCCTGCGTGAACGAGCTGCAGACGCTGGCCCATCCGGCGAGCGTGGGGAACGTGGGCACCTGCGGCGGCATCGAGGACTACAACAGCTTCGGACCGCTCTCGGGCTGGCAGCTGGACCGGGCCGTCCGGTTGACGCGCGAGGTGGTGGCCATCGAGCTGCTGGTGATGGCGCAGGCCATCGAGACGCACAGGCCAAATCGCTCGGGGGAGGGCGTGGAGCGGCTGCATGCCGAGGTGCGTCGGCACGTGGCGCCCATGGCCCGCGACCGCAGCCCCGCTGCGGACATGGCCGTGCTGGCACGGGCCATCGCGGCAGGCGACTTCCGCGGCTGAAATCACGCGTGGCCCCGTCGATCGAAACCCATCCCTGCACTACAGTGCGGGTATGAGCAACACCGTGACGGATCGCGTCATCCGCGCCCCACGCGGGACCCAGCGGACCTGCCGCACCTGGGCCGCCGAGGCCGCCATGCGGATGATCATGAACAACCTCGATCCCGAGGTGGCGGAGCGCCCGGGAGACCTGGTGGTCTACGGCGGCCGCGGCCGGGCCGCTCGCGACTGGGCCAGCTTCGATGCCATCGTGAAGAGCCTGCAGTCCCTGGGAACGGACGAGACGCTGCTGGTGCAGAGCGGCAAGCCGGTGGGCGTGGTGCGCACGCATGCTGATGCGCCTCGCGTGCTCATCGCCAACTCCAACCTGGTGCCCCACTGGGCCACGCAGGCGCACTTCGATGACCTGGAGGCTCGCGGCCTGATGATGTTCGGGCAGATGACCGCGGGCAGCTGGATCTACATCGGCACGCAGGGCATCGTGCAGGGCACGTACGAGACCTACGCCGAGTGCGCCCGCCAGCACTTCGGCGGCACGCTCAAGGGCACGCTGAACGTGACGGCAGGCTGCGGCGGCATGGGCGGGGCGCAGCCTCTGGCCATCACCATGAACGAGGGCACCTGCCTGATCGCGGACGTCTGCATGGAGCGGCTGCAGAAGCGGGTGCATGACCGGTACCTGGACGAGGTGCACGAGGACCTGGACAAGGCGGTCGACCGTGCGGTGGAACTGAAGAAGCGAGGCGAGGCGATCAGCGTGGGGGTGCTTGCCAACGCGGTCGACCTGCTGGCCCGACTGAAAGCCCGGAAGATCGTGCCCGAGACACTGACCGACCAGACCAGCGCCCATGATCCGCTCGAGGGCTACTACCCGCAGGGTCTGACCCGCGAGTCGGCGGACGCCCTGCGAGCGAGCGATCCCGCCGAATACCAGCGACTGAGCACCGCCAGCATGGAGGCGCATGTGCGACTCATGGTCGATTTCATGAAGGCCGGATCGAAGGTCTTCGACTACGGCAACAACATCCGCCAGCGTGCGCTCGACCACGGGTTCAAGGACGCGTTCGCCTTCCCCGGCTTCGTGCCCACCTACATCCGGCCGCAGTTCTGCACGGGCCGCGGCCCGTTCCGCTGGGTGGCGCTCTCGGGCGATCCGGCGGACATCCGCGCGACCGACGAGGCCGTGCTGAGGCTCTTTTCCCAGGACAAGGGCCTGGAGCGATGGATCCGCATGGCCCAGAAGCGAATCGCCTTCCAGGGACTGCCCGCCCGCATCTGCTGGCTGGGCCTGGGCGAGCGTCACCTCGCTGGCCTGCGCTTCAACGAGATGGTGGCGAAGGGCGAAGTGAAGGCACCGATCGTGATCGGACGCGATCACCTGGACTGCGGCAGCGTGGCCAGCCCCAACCGAGAGACCGAGGGCATGCTCGATGGCACGGACGCGGTGAGCGACTGGCCGCTGCTGAACTTCGCAGTGAACATCGCCAGCGGCGCCAGCTGGACCAGCTTCCACCACGGCGGCGGCGTGGGCATCGGCTTCAGCCAGCACGCGGGTCAGGTGGTGGTGGCGGATGGCACGCCCGAGGCGGCGGCGCGCGTGGAGCGCGTGCTCACCAACGACCCCATGATGGGCGTG
>JBILWQ010000113.1:0-6494 GCA_044369805.1 Phycisphaerales bacterium | reverse complement strand
GTGACACTGACCAGCGCCTATCGCGAGGTCAAGGCGGTTGGAGCTTCGGGGGCCATCAAGCAGTTCGATTCCTCGAGTCTTCTGGACTGGTCCTCGACCGCCCTGTTCTACAAGTCGGGCTCGCTCGGCTACTGGAACGGCGCGTCGCAGTACGCCACCTTCGAGCCGGATGGCCCTGGCTCCTTCGGCAAGTCGTTCGTGGCCGAGGGCTCCGTGCGATCCGAGGCCTTGGGAACCTTCATCCCCACGTCCACCTGGACCGCCACCAGCACCTTCGTGGTGAACTTCACCGTGGCCGCCGGCGATCCGCAGTCCATCGACCTGCTCTTCACCACCATCGAGCGGAACAGCGGTTACGTGATCGCCCACCTGAAGAACATGGGCACCTCCACGAACCTCTGGACCGTGGCCAGCGACTCGGGCAGCGTCGATGATCGCAGGACCTTCGATCTCGCCGCGGGCACCTACCAGATCCGGATCGAGGCGCAGAGCTCCATGGATGCCACCGGCCTGAAGGGCGATTCGCTCTACAGCATGGGTGTCGGCTTCACCGCCATCCCCGGTCCCTCGGCCCTGGCCGCGGTGGCCCTGAGCGCCTTCCTGCGACGACGCCGCGCCTGAGGCAACGAACAAACTGGTCTCGTGGGTCGGGAACCACGGGATCGAAGCGAACCACTCCCCGTTGACGCCCCCGCAGCGAAAGCTCGCGGGGGCGTTTGTTTCATCGCCGCGGTCCGCAGGGGCCGCTAGACTCCCCGCCTCACGGCCTTCGGCCGCCACCCGCGCATGCCCACCATCACCATCAACGGCGTCAAGCACGAGTTCCAGAAGGGCGAGACCATCCTTCAGGTGGCCCTTCGGGCCGAGCAGGAGATCCCGCACTACTGCTGGCACCCAGGCCTCAGCGTGGTCGCCAGCTGTCGCATCTGCCTGGCCGAGGTGTCGACGCCCGATCCGAAGACCGGCAAGCTCATGCCCGCCACCAAGCTCAGCCCCACGTGCCAGACCCCCGCCGTGGATGGCCAGGTGGTGCACACGGATAGCCCCAAGAGCGTCGCCAACCAGAAGGCCGTGATGGAGTACCTGCTGATCAACCACCCGGTCGACTGCCCGGTGTGCGACCAGGCTGGCGAATGCCACCTGCAGGATTACAGCTACCAGTATGGCCGTGGCGAGAGCCGCTTCAAGGAGGCGAAGAACAAGAAGCCCAAGAAGGACGTCGGGCCCAATGTGCTTCTCTACAGCGACCGATGCATCATGTGCACGCGGTGCGTGCGCTTCACCCGTGAGGTGACCGGCACCGGCGAGCTGATGGTGCAGGGCCGCGGCAGCACCGAGGAGATCGACGTCTTCCCGGGCCTGGCGCTCGACAACGAGCTCAGCGGAAACGTGGTCGACATCTGCCCCGTGGGCGCTCTGCTGGACAAGGACTTCCTCTTCCAGCAACGCGTGTGGTTCCTCACGAAGACCGCCAGCATCGACGGCATCACCGCCAGCGGCGACAACATCAGCGTGGAGCACCACGACGGCCGCGTGTATCGGGTCAAGCCCCGCGAGAACACCGAGGTGAACAAGTGGTGGATCACCGACGAGGTTCGATATGGCTGGAAGTTCGTGCACCGCGAGGATCGCCTGCGACTGCCGCAGTTGAAGGGCCGCGAGGCCTTCGATTCCGACCATGCCGCCGAGGCATGGGAGGCGGGCCTGGGCAAGTCGAACGACCTGCTGGCCACGGCCGCCAGGGGCGGGCGCCGCGTGGGCCTGCTGCTGAGCCCCATGCTCAGTTGCGAGGACGCGTTCCTGCTGGCGGAATGGGTGCTTTCGCACGATCCGAAGTCCGAACTGGCGGTCGGCCCGGTGCCTGTGCACGGGCAGGACAAGACTTTCCCGGGCGGGTTCACCATGCATGCCGAGAAGGCGCCCAACGCGCGTGGCGTGCGTCGCGTGCTCGAGGCACTCTCGGCCGGACGTCCGGTGCATGACGCCGCGGCGTTCGAGAAGGCCGTGGCCTCCGGGGCCGTGGGCGCCGCCGTGGTGACCGGCAACTATCCAAGCGACTGGGTCTCCAACGGCCTGACGGAAGCGTTCCGCTCGGTGCCCTTCATGCTCATCGACACGCTGCCTTCGGTCCTGACCCGCATGGCCGAGGTGGTGCTGCCGGGCGCAGCGTGGGTGGAGAAGAGCGGGACCTTCGAGAACGCCAAGGGCCGGCTCCAGGGATTCGACCGGGCCATCACGCCCGTCGACTTCGCGAAGGCCGAGAGCCAGATCGCCATCGACCTGGCGGCCGACCGCGAGGGCTACCGGCCCGAGGCGTTCGACGGTGTCGCCGTGCGGAAGCGCATGGCCGCTGTTCCGGGCCTTGATCGATTCACCACGCAGCACCACGCCACCCCGCCCAAGGCGACGGTCGAGAGCGACATGGTGCTGGTGGAACTGTGATCGGCGGCTCCGAGGCCGTCCCGGGCATCCATCCCCATCGACATCCGGCGAGGGAGGTCTGGTCGCAGGCCTGGCCCACCGTCCTGACCATGCTCAGCTACACGCTGATGCAGTTCGTGGACTCGCTCATGGTGTCCAAGCTGGGGGCGATCGAGGTGGCGGCGCAGGGCAACGGAGGCATCTGGGCCTTTGCGCCGCAGTCCTTCCTGATGGGTTTCATGTCGCTGGTGAACACGTTCGTGGCGCAGAACATCGGCGCTGGCCGTCGCGACCAGGTGGCGCGATACGCGTGGGCTGGACTCTGGCTCGCCGTCACCGCCTGGGCCCTGGTGATGGTGCCGTGGGCCCTGGCCATGCCCGCGGTGTTCACGGCCATGGGGCACTCGCCGGAACTGATGCGGTTGGAACTGGACTACGGGCAGGTGCTGGCGGTGGGGGCCCTGGCGGGTCTGGCCGCCAAGGCCATGAGCAACCTGTTCTTCGGCATGCAGCGACCGCGGCTGATCACGGTGGCGGCCATCCTGGGCAACCTGGTGAACGTGGTCCTGAACTACGCCCTCATCTACGGCGAGGAGGGGTTGCCCTCGTGGGGACTGCCTGGCGTGCCCTTCGCCCCTCGCCTGGGCGTCATGGGTGCGGCCATCGCCACGGTGTGCGGCACGGTGGCCGAGGCGGCGCTGCCCCTGTCCATCTTCCTCTTCGGCCGCCTCTCGCGGGAGCTGGGGGTGCGCGCGGCATGGCGGCCCCGCTGGCGCGAGATCCGCGACCTGCTGCGGCTGGGCTGGCCGGTCAGCATCCAGTTCGGCAACGAGATCATCTGCTGGGCCATCTTCATGACGGTGCTGGTGGGGCACTTCGGTGAACTGCACCTGACCGCGGGCTGGAGCACGCTCCGCTACATGCACCTTTCCTTCATGCCCGCGGTGGGTTTCAGCGTGGCCACCACGGCGCTGGTCGGGCGCTTCATCGGGGCGGGGCAGCCGGATCAGGCGGCCAACCGGGCGCACTGGGCCCTCGGCATGGCCGTGGCGTACATGACCGCGTGCGGCCTGCTCATGGCGGTGTTCCGCACCTCGCTGGTGGGCGTGTTCGTGGGGGAAGGGGACCCCGCCACGGCGACCCAGGTGATCGAGATCGGATCTCGCCTCATGATCTGTGCGGCGGTCTTCCAGACCTTCGATGCAGTGGGCATCGTCTACACCGGCGCGCTGCGTGGCGCAGGGGACACGCTGGTGCCCGGCGTGGCCACCATCGTGCTCAGCTGGGGGCTCATCGTGGGCCTGGGGGCCTGGCTCACGTGGCGGCAGCCGGTCCTGGCCAGCGTGGGACCCTGGATCGGGGCCAGCGTCTACATCGTGGTCTACGGCCTCTGGATGGGTTTCCGGTTCGAGCGGGGGGCCTGGCGGCGGATCCGGCTGCTGGAGCCGGCAACCGGATCGCGGTAGACTTCGGGACTGTCCGTTCCGCTTCCGTCCCCCACAGTCCGTCAGGGAGAACCATGGCCAACGCAGGTCTCGACACCGTCATCGGAGCCGTCCGCAACGATCCAGCCGCCGCCGCGCCGCTCGTGAAGAAGGCCGAGCAGTTCGAGGCCGAGGGTCACTGGGTGCAGGCGCTGGAGACCTGGAAGGAGGCGGCCGCCAAGGATCGCACCGCCCGAAACCTCTTCCGCGCCGCCAGGCTCATGGACCGGCTGGGTCTGGATGATGACGCGCTGCGGACCTACGAGGAGTGCACGCGCCTGCCCAGCCCGCCCGTGCAGGTGTTCGTGAACATGGCCGTGCTGCTCGAGGACGCGGGCCAGTTCACCCGCGCCGAGAAGCTGCTGAAGAAGGTGCTGCAGGCCGACCCCAACCATGGCCGCGCGAACCTCTTCCTGAAGGACGTGAAGGCAAGCAAGGACATGCTCTACGACGAGGAGATTGCCCGCGAGGGTGCCCGTCGCGATGCCCTCATGGACACGCCCGTCACCGACTTCGATCTCTCGGTGCGAGCCCGGAACTGCCTGAAGAAGATGGCCATCCGCACGCTGGGCGACCTGCTCCGCATCAGCGAGGCCGAGCTGCTGAGCTACAAGAACTTCGGCGAGACCAGCCTGGTCGAGATCAAGAACATGCTCTCCGCCAAGGGCCTGCGTCTGGGCCAGCAGCTCGATCGCGTCCACTACGACCGCATCCGGCAGGAGATGCTGGACAAGCTCAAGGACAGCGTGGGCGAGGAGGTCCTCAACAGGAACCTGGCCCAGGAGGAGCTCAGCGTGCGATCCCGCAAGGCGCTCCAGCTGCTGGGCATCCACACCGTGGGTGACCTGGCGGCCCGCACCGAGGCGGAGCTGATGGGCGTGAAGAACTTCGGCCAGACCAGCCTGGATGAGCTCAAGGCGCTGCTCACCCGGAACGGCCTGACGCTTCGCCAGCTGGATTGACCCCCACGGCCGCATGGCGGCCAAGGAGAGCCGATGGGCGCGGACGGAGGCTGGCGCATCCCGGCATCGGGCGGTCGCTGGCTCGTGGCCGCCGCCAGTCTCGCCGTGGTCGCGTGGACCCTGGCGCTGCTTCCCTCGGGTTGTCAGTCCCCATCCGTCTCGCGAACGCCTGACCTTCCCCCGGGGGTGCTGCAGATCCGTCCGGGCAGTCCGGCGCCGGGACCTCAGGCCACGCCGCCTTCGCTGTCGAGGGATGCGCCGCGTCGACCGCCTCCGCCTGCGCAGCGACCGACGGTTCCGGCGGTCGAGCCGGTGATCCGGGTGCGGGTGGACACGCTGGGCACCGGGCCGATCGAGTTCGCCCACCCCTCCGGGTGGGTCTGGCTCAAGCCCTCCAGCACGGAGCAGGGCGTCACGCTCCGATCGCCGGTCAGTGTCCAGGCCCAAGTCGATGGTTGGCGCGTGGTCGAATCCAGCGGGCGGCGCGATGCCGAGCGGCGGGAGCTTCGGCCCGGCGGACCTCTAGAGATCCATCCGCCGCGGGGCGATGCCGCGGAGCTGCAGTGGCGCGGTGCGCCCTGGCCCGGGTTCGCTGCACTGGTCCCGCTGCAGGGCGATGGCCCACCCAAGGTGGATCTGGTGTTCCATGTGCCCATGGAGACCTACCTGCCTGGGGTGCTGGCGAAGGAGCTCTACAAGGAGTGGGCACCCGAGACGTACCGCGCCCAGGCCGTCGCGGCCCGCAGCTACGCCATGTGCGAGCATGCGTGGTGGCAGGGACGTCGTCACTTCGACGTGGTGGCGGGTCAGGCCAGCCAGGCGTGGATCGGCGCGACCGCGGATCCGAAGAGTCGCAGGGCCGTGGCGGACACGCGAGGCGAGTACCTGGTCTTCGATGGCAGGGTGGTGCCGGCGTACTACAGCAGCTGCTGCGGGGGTGCGGCCGCATCGGCCACGGACGCGATCCGTGATGGAAGCTGGATGGACATTGCGCCACTCTCGGTGACGGATGACCGCTTCGTCCGCGCCAGGAACTGCTGCGAGAAGGCGAGGACGGCGTCGTGGCGGATCACGCTGCCCGCCGACGAGTTTGCGCGGCGACTGAACGCCTGGTCCAGCGAGGAGGGCCGCAAGGATCTCGGCACGCTGAAGACGGTCCGGAGCATCTCGGTCGCGGAGCGCAATCCGGCGGGCCGACCCACGCTGTACCGGATCGTCGACTCGGGCGGTCGCAAGGCGCTCTGGGGGTCCGAGGACCTGCGGTACGCGGTCAACGGCGGCGCCACGGGCACCCGCGATGCCCTCAAGAGCGGCTATCTGGCCCCGCGCGTCGAGCGTGGCACAGTGGTGCTCGAAGGACGCGGCCATGGCCACGGCACCGGCATGTGCCAGCACGGCGCCGAGACCATGGCGAAGGCGGGACGCGCCCATGCCGAGATCCTGCGCCGCTACTACCCGGGCGCCACGCTCGAGTCCGCGCCCACGTCGCCTGCGGAGGCTCGCTGAGACCATGTTCACGGGCATCATCGAGCGCCGTGGCCGGGTCGTGACCTGCGAGCCCATCGCCGCGGGTCGCCGGATCGTGATCGATGCCGGCGGCTGGCCGCCCTCGCCGATGGACGGCGAG
>JBILWQ010000172.1:0-4875 GCA_044369805.1 Phycisphaerales bacterium | reverse complement strand
CCACCGCGCCGCCACCGGGCGAGGGCACCTTGTCCGCAAGCTGCGCGGTGAACGCCCCCAGCGTCATGTCCGCGAAACCCGGCATCAGCCGCGCAACTCCGCGCCCAGTCGCTTCTGCAGAAGGGCGGTCAGCGCGCCGATGGCCGGCTCCACCTCCTCGCGGCGGAGCGTGGCGTCGGGCTTCCTGAAAACGAGCCGCAGGGTGACGCTCTTGCGACCCGCGCCCACCTGCTTGCCGCGATAGGTGCCCACGAAGGTGACCGACTCCAGATGCTCGGGTCGGGCGTCACGCACGACCCGTTCGACCTGTTCCCAGGTGGTCGCCTCGGCGACGGCGATGCTGATGTCGCGCTCCACGCCGGGGAAGGCGGGCAGCGGCGCGGCAGGGCGTTCGGGCGGGAAGCGGGCGATCAGCGGCTCGAGACGGAGCTCGGCCACCGCGATGCAGCCATCGAGACCCAGCCGCTTCGCCGCGTCGGACGCCAGCAGCCCGATGTGCCCCAGCGCGACGCCATCCATGAGCACCTCGGCGGCGGGATCGATGCCAGGAACCTGGGTGCTGGTTTGCACCGAGACCGTGGCGCCAGCCAGTTCGTGCACTAGGCGCTCGATCACGCCTCGCATGGTTCGGTAGCCCTCCGAAGGCTCGGAGGCATCGGCAGCCAGGGCCAGTCCCTTCCACTCATCATGCTTGCCGTCAGCGCCGAGCCGGAAGGCATGCGCCATCTCGAACAGCCTCAGGCCTGCGGTGATGCCGCGGTCCGCGTTGAGCTTGCGCGCGGTCAGCGGACCGGTGAGCACCGCCGGTCGAAGGCAGGGGGTGCCGCCGGCCCGCTCATCCTCGATGCGCAGGGCGTGCTGGCCCGAGCCCAGGAAGGCCTCGGCGGTCCGTTCGGTGACGAGCGCGTGGGTGACGCATTCCACGAAGCCGAGGCCGGCCAGCAGGTCCTTGGCTCGCTCGGCGGCGATCACCGCGGCGTCGGGACTGGCGGTTCGAATGCGGATCGCGTCGGCCACCGGCAGTCGGTCGGTGCCCAGCAGGCGGATCACTTCCTCGATCAGATCCACTTCACGCTCGATGTCCATGCGCTGCGGCGGCACCGTGCAGTCGATCGAATCGTTGCCGGCCCTGGGCTGGAAGCCCAGCGCGGCCAGCGCCTTCATCATGTCCGTCTCGGGCAAGTCCAGGCCCAGCAGCGAGCGGCATCGCGAAGGCCGCATCGAGACCGTGCGCGGTGCCGGCAGCGGCTTGCCCGCCTCGAGCACGCCGGTGCACAGCGTGCCGCCCGCCGTCTCCAGGATGAGCTGCGCCAGGCGGTCCGCAGCCGCGTCGATGGCCGCTGGGTGCACGCCGCGCTCGAAACGGCGGCTACTGTCGCTGATGATCTGGTGCCTTCGGCTCATCTGGCGCACCAGCACCGGATCGAACGTGGCCGCCTCCAGCAGGATGTCGGTGGTTCCATCGTCCACGCTGCTCTGGGCACCGCCCTTCACGCCCGCCAGGGCCACGGGTCGCTTGGCATCGGCGATCACCAGGTCCGCGGGGCCCAGCTCGATCGCCTTCGCATGTTCACCCAACGGCAGGAAGGGTTCGCGCGCGGTGGCCCTGCGCACGTGGATGGCCGAACCCTGCAACTTGCCAAGGTCGAACACGTGCGTGGGCTGCCCCATCTCGAGCAGCACGAAGTTGGTGCAGTCGACGAGGTTGTTGCGGGGCACCTGACCCGCATCCCGCAATCGGTCCTGCATCCACGCGGGGCTGGGGCCCACCTTCACGCCGCGGATCACGCGGGCGGTGTAGCGGGGACAGCCCGCGGGGTCGTGGTTGTGCACGCTGGCCACGTCCGAGGCCGCGGGCCCCGAGGCCACGGGGGCCTTCAGGGCCGGCCTGAGCGAGCGTCCGGTGGCCGCAGCCAGCTCGCGGGCCAGTTCCAGATGGCACAGGCAGTCCCCGCGGTTGCTGGTCGTCTCGATCTCCTGCTGGATGGCACCGTCAGGCAGCGTCTCGCGGCCGTCGAAGTTGAACCCCGCCGCCGTCAGAGCCGCCGCCTGCTCCTCGGCATCGGCCGGCCGGTCCAGATAGTCGTTGATCCATCGCACGCTGGTTCGCATGTCAGCGGAAGCGTAGCGGGGCCCGCGCGGGGCGTGGTAGCCTTCCGCGGCATGTGGCGGGTGGCGATGCTCCTGGTGACCCTGGCCGTGAGTGGATGCGCCGCGCCGCCGCATGATCCGCTGGCCACGCCCATGGATCTCTGCGCGGACGTGACGGTGCTGGCCGGACCGGGAGGCGAGCCGCGGCGGGAGCCGTGGATGCGGCAGGGCAAGATGATCCTGTTCACCGACGGCACGGTGCTGGCCGACCTGGGACCGACCGTGAACACCCGAACGCGCCCGGGACTGGCTCGGACGCTCTATCAGAAGCAGGTCCGGCAGACGTGGGATCTGGCCCGCACGCTGGGTTTCGCCTCGCCGGAACTGGCCGACTTCGACGGCAATCCCGAACTGGTCGAGGCGGGCGAGGGCGAGCTGGTCTACCTGATGACCTTCAGTGCCGATCAGCGACGATGGACCTTCGTGCGACGGTGTCCGGCGAACGAAGGTCCCGACGAGGCCACGGCCACCTGGGTGAAGGCCATGGCCGAAGCGGCCTTCCTGCGTGAACTGCCCGCCGATCAGGGCACGCCCATCCGCTACGACTTCGGACCGGATCCCTACGCATGGTTCAGGAAGCCCGGCGCCTGATCCAGATGGTGGCCTGTGTGGTGCTGGTGGCGTGTGCCGCCGATCGCGCTGTGCCCGCCTCGGAGCGCACGGTGGCCGACAACGGGGGGTGGTCCCTGCGTCTGGTGATTCGTCGTCCGTCCACCCGGCAGTACGAACTCTACGACGTGGATTTGCGCGGCTACGCGGGCTACGCCGGCGGCATGGATGCCATGAACGGTGAGGTGAAGCACCGCTTTCCGCTGACGCCCGAGGCGGCGACGAAGTATCGCCAGGCCATGACGGAGTCTCCGTGGACGCAGGCCAAGCCCGAGGATCTAGGGCCCGCGAACGAGGAGCCGCTGACGGATGTCACCATCCAGGCTCGCGGTGGCGTCGAGCGGAAGTTCACGCTGCGGGGCCCCCAGCCCGAGGTCGAGCGGTTCGTGGCGATCCTCAGGCCGGTGCTGGCTCAGCGGCATGATCGCGTGCTCGACAAGGTTCCCCGGGCCACCGAGGGGCCGCGACCGGCGGGGGAGCAGGCGAAGCCCGCCTCTGGCGATTGAGCGACCTTGCGCCGCTACGATCGTTCCCGTGAGCGGCGAAACCATCGTCGGCATCGACCTGGGCACCACCCATTCGCTGGTGGCGGTGTGTGATGCCGCCGGACCTCGCGTGCTGGCCGATGCCCAGGGCCGCAGCCTGCTGCCCAGCGTCGTGCGGTTCCTGCCGGGAGCGGAGCCGGTGGTGGGGCACGAGGCCCGCGAGCGGGCGGTGGAATTCCCGCTCCAGACCATCTCCAGCAGCAAGCGCTTCATGGGCCGCAGCCACGAAGAGAGCCTGTCGCTGGCCGAGGGCTTTGGGGGCCGCCTGGTGCCCGGGCCTCGCGGCATGGCGGCATTCGAGGTGCAGGGCCGCACGGTGACGCCTCAGGAGGTGGCGGCCCTGGTGCTGGCCACGCTCCGCCGCACCGCCGAAGCCGCCTTGGGCCATCCGGTGCAGCGGGCGGTGATCACGGTGCCCGCCTACTTCGACGATGCCCAGCGCCAGGCCACCCGCGATGCCGCTCGTCTGGCCGGCCTGCTGGCCGAGCGCATCGTGAACGAGCCCACCGCCGCGGCCTTGGCCTACGGCCTGAACCGCGCCCGCAAGCCCGAGACCATCGCCGTCTTCGACTTCGGTGGTGGAACGTTCGACATCAGCGTGCTCCGCATCGAGCCGGATGAGCAGGAGAGGGCCAGCGATCTCTTCCAGGTCCTCGCGACCAACGGTGACACGCGATTGGGCGGCGACGACATCGACCTGCTCGTCATGTCGTGGCTGCTGACCCGCGCCCGCGAGGCGTTCGGTCCGCTGCAGCTCTCGCCTGCGGTGCAGCAGCGACTCCGCGCCTTCGCCGAGCGAGCCAAGATCTCGCTCAGCGACCGCGACGCGGCGCCGCTGGAGATCGATCTGGCCGATGGCCGCGCGCTTCGCTGCACGCTCATGCGGGGCGATCTCGAGGCCATGGCCCGTCCGCTTGTCGATCGCACGCTGGAGAAGTTCCGGGCCGCCATGGCCGACGCGGGCCACCCCACGCTGGACCGGGTGGTCATGGTGGGCGGAAGCACCCGCATGCCGCTGGTCCGCGCCGCGGTGCGCGACTTTGCCGGCCTGGAGCCCTACACCGCCCTCGACCCCGATCAGGTGGTGGCCCTCGGGGCCGCGGTGCAGGCCCACATCCTCATGGGAGGGCGGCGAGACCTGCTGCTCGACGTGATCCCCCTCAGCCTGGGCATGGAGACCCGCGGTGGGGCGGTGGCCAAGCTGATCATGCGGAACACCGCCATTCCCACCCGGGCCACCGAGACCTTCACCACCAGCGTGGACAACCAGACCGGCATCGTCATCCACGTGCTGCAGGGGGAGCGCGAGATGGTGGCCGACTGCCGCAGCATCGGCCGCTTCGAGTTGAAGGGTCTGCCGGCCATGCCTGCCGGCATTCCCCAACTGGAGGTGGAATTCGCCGTGGATGCGAACGGCGTGCTCACCGTCAGCGCCGCCGAGCGCCGCAGCGGGCGCCGGGCCAGCCTGCAGGTGGTGCCGAGCCATGGCCTGACCGCCGCCGAGGTGGAGCGGCTGGAACAGGAGGCCTTCGCCCACGCCCGTGAGGACATGCACCTGCACCGGGTGGTC
>JBILWQ010000112.1:0-6533 GCA_044369805.1 Phycisphaerales bacterium | reverse complement strand
TGGTCACCGCCGAGGATGTGCGGGTGGCCCGGGCCGGGCAGTTGGGCATTCCAAGCATCTCCCTGAAGGGCCTGGAGATCAGTGACGAGGCCATCAAGGCCATCGTGGGCGAGACCGCCCGCGCCTACAAGCTGGTGCCGATCGAATTCAAGGCGGAGTCGCGTCGCCTGAAGGTGGCGATCCACGATCCCGAGAACTACCGGGCGTGCGACGACCTTCGCAACCTGATGGGGTTCAAGGTGTCGGCCGTGCTGGCCCCCGAGTCCGAGGTGCAGGAGGTGCTCACCGAGCGATACAAGAGCGGCTCCTCGCTCAAGTCCATCACCGCCGTGCTGGCGGGCAGCGATGCCGCCCTGGCCCTCGAGGGCCGCGGGGACAGCGTGGACATGGGCACGCTGGCGGATGCCGCCAGCGACAACAACGTGGTGCAGTACATCAACCTGCTGCTCATGCAGGCCATCCGCGAGAAGGCCAGCGACATCCACCTGGAGCCCTTCGAGGACGAGTTCAAGGTCAGGTACCGCATCGACGGCGTGCTCTACGAGATGGATCCGGTGGACAAGAGCCTGGCCATGGCCATCGTGAGCCGCGTGAAGGTCATGTCCAAGCTGGACATCGCCGAGCGCCGCGTGCCGCAGGACGGCCGCATCGAGCTGACCCTCAGCGGCGCCCCGGTCGACCTGCGTGTCGCCGTGCTGCCCACCATGTTCGGCGAGAGCGTGGTCATGCGAATCCTGGACCGGGGCAACGTGCAGCTCAGCCTCGATCGCATCGGTCTTCGCGAGGATGACCTGGAGCATGTCCGCACCCTGATCAACAAGCCCAACGGCATCGTGGTGGTCACCGGTCCCACCGGCAGCGGCAAGACAACCACGCTCTACGCGGCCCTGAACGAGCTCAACCAGCCCGACACCAAGATCCTCACCGCCGAGGACCCGGTCGAGTACGACATCGCGGGCATGGTCCAGTGCCAGGTGAACACCGAGCAGGAGCTCACCTTCGCCAAGCTGCTGCGAAGTTTCCTCCGCCAGGATCCCGACATCATCCTGGTGGGCGAGATCCGCGACCTGGAGACGGCGCAGATCGCCATCCAGGCAAGCCTGACGGGCCACCTGGTGTTCACCACGCTGCACACCAACGACGCCCCGAGCAGCGTGCTCCGTCTCATGGATCTCGGCGTGGAGACCTTCCTGCTGACCGCCACCGTCGAGGCCATCGTGGCACAGCGTCTCGTGCGCCGTATCTGCCAGAAGTGCAAGGAGTCCTTCACGCCCTCCGAGGAGCAGGTGATGGAGCTCGGACTGCGGCCCGAGGACATCGGCGGACGCCAGTTCTTCCGCGGCCGGGGCTGCGATGCCTGCATGAAGTCGGGCTACAAGGGCCGGCTTGCCCTGTTCGAGATCCTGACCATGGACGACACGCTGCGCGAGCTGGTCATGGCCCAGGCCAACACCGCAGTGCTCCGGGCCGAGGCCCGCAAGCGCGGCATGCGGACCCTGCGTGAATCCGGCTTGCTCTCCATCTACGACGGCCAGACCACCATCGACGAGGTTGTTCGCGAGACCATCACCGAGGAGTGACGCGGTCGCACCGCGGGAGTGAACCATGCCCACCTTCAACTACGAGGCCATGAGCGCCACCGGCAAGCCCTCCAAGGGCACCATGGAGGCGGCCACCAGCGAGGAGGTCATCCAGAAGCTTCGCGGCGACGGCCTCTTTCCCACCCAGGTCAAGGCCCAGAAGGATTCGGGCAAGACCGCCAAGAGTGCCAAGGCAGCCAAGGCGAAGCCCGAGAAGGGCAAGAAGAAGGGGCTTCGGTTCAGCCTGCCGGGCAAGGTCAAGAGCAAGCAGCTCACGCTCTTCACCCGGCAGCTCAGCACGCTCCAGGATGCCGGACTGCCGCTGCTGCGGTCGCTCCAGATCCTGGAGCAGCAGCAGAAGCCGGGCAAGATGAAGTCCATCCTCGGCACGGTGTGCGAGGATGTCGAGGGCGGCAACACCCTGAGCGAGAGTTTCCGCAAGCACCCCAAGGCCTTCGACCACCTCTATGCCAAGATGGTGGAGGCCGGCGAGATCGGTGGCGTGCTCGACGTGATCCTGCAGCGCCTGGCGGATTTCATGGAGAAGGGGCAGCGGCTCGCCCGTCGCATCAAGGGGGCCATGATCTACCCGGCGTGCGTCATCTCGATCGCCATCGCCATCGTGACCGGCATCATGTACTTCGTGATCCCGAAGTTCCAGGAGATCTTCAAGGACTTCGGCGTGAAGCTGCCGGCGCCCACGGAGTTCCTGATCAACAGCAGCAAGTGGGTGGCTGGCACCAGTAGCAAGGACCAGTCCGTTCCGGGCGTGATCTGGATCCTGGCGTCGCCGTTCGCCATCTTCTTCGGCTTCAAGCTGATCCGGAAGACACCCATCGGGCGCAAGGTCTTCGACATGGTGCTGCTGCGCATCCCGGGTGTCGGCAACCTGACGCGCAAGACGGTGGTGGCCCGTTTCACCCGCACGCTGGGCACGCTCATCTCCGCGGGCGTGCCCATTCTTGAGGCGGTCAAGATCACCCGCGACACCTGCGGCAACTACGTCTTCGAGAAGGCGCTCAACAACGTCCATGACAGCATCCGCGAGGGCGAGAGTTTCTCCACGCCGCTGCGGAGCAGCAAGGTGGTGGACTCGATCGTGGTGAACATGATCGACGTGGGCGAGGAGACCGGTGACATGGACGTCATGCTCACCAAGATCGCCGACAACTACGACGAGGAAGTGGACGTGGCGGTGGGCAGCCTGCTCAGCCTGCTGGAGCCGTTCATGGTCATCATCCTGGGCGGCATCATCGGCGGCATCGTGCTGGCGCTCTTCCTGCCGCTGGTCAGCATGATCGAGAGCGTCTCGGGCGGAGGCAAGAAGCCGTGAAGCCCCGCAACGCCAGGACGGCGTTCACGCTGGTCGAGCTGCTGGTGGTCATCGGCATCATCGCCGTGCTCGCTGGCCTGCTGATCGTGGGTGTGGGGGCGGCCACGCGCAAGGCGCAGCTGGCCAACACCCGATTCCTGATGACCAGCATGGTGCAGGCCATGGCCCGCTTCAAGGCGGACCATGGCTACTACCCGCCCGTGCTGGGGGATCCGGGAAGCCTCTCCGCCGGGGCCTTCGGAAGCTGGACCTCGAGTCCCACGAGATCTGCTGGCCCGACCACCGCAGGACAGATGCTCTTTCCATCGGGCCAGGTGGGCTGGATGAGGGATCTTCTGATCTCGCCCTCGCAGACCGCGGTGCCCGGCGGCACAAGCAAGGTGTCGCAGTGGACAAGTGCCGAGTCCAAGGCGCTGCAGCGATGGCACAGCATCACGAGCCCTGCGGAGTACCTGCTGGGGTGGGGCGATCGGAGTGCAGATGGCTACGGCATCTGCGGCACGCTTCCGGAGATCCCGCCGCCTGCGCTCAAGCCGGGCCAGCGCGAAGTTCCGCGTGATGGTCTTCGGTCGCCGGGCCTTGACGGGGTCTGGGGCGCGGCTCTCACTCCCCGCATGGCGTCGGATCTCACCGGCACCACTGGCGGCACCGCGCCCTACACGGGTTCGTCGCTCTTTGCGGGTCGCAATGTCGGCACGTTCGGCGCTCGAAACCTCGCGGTGCCGGCCCGCTCCAAGGTGGACGCGGTGGCCAATGACCTTGGGAACGACGATGCGGCCTGCCCGCTGCGCTTCCAGCCCAACCTGCAGGGCAAGGTGTTCGGTCCCTACCTTGAACTCAAGGATCCGGGCGCGCTCGGCGGCATTCGCGGCATCCGAGCCGACGGCGAGTGGGATGTGGTGCGGTCCACCGAGGGCGATCCGAACTTCGACCTGTATCCGAAATGCATCGTGGACTACTGGGGCTCGCCCATCCGCTACTACCGGAAGGGCTACATGAACTTCAGTCCTTCGGCCCCCGACACCACCCAGGACGGCACGGCGTTCGATCTGGGTGACTTCTTTGCCCTGCGACCGACCCGCGCCGACGAGTCCGACTTCGTCCCGAAGTCCGAGGCGGCCCGGGAGTGTCTCGATGACGAGAATCCGGATCTGCAGATGGACGGCGAGTTCCAGGGCCGCGACCGGAGTGCCACGCGACGGCTTCGGGCGGCCGATGTTGCGCTGCTCAGTGCCGGACCCGATCGACGTGTCGACCTGACGCGCCGGCTGGGTTTCTCGGGTCCAAACAGGACTCGCGATGTCAACGAGGACAACATCGTGGAGACCGGGCCGTGATGCGGCGTGCCGGCTTCACGCTGGTGGAACTGCTCGTGGCGATCGGCGTGATCGCCATCCTTGCTTCGCTGGTCGTGGCCGTCGGTGGCGGGGTGCTCGCACGCGGCGAGCGGACCCAGGTCGAGAGCATGTTCCTCTCCCTGGACCAGGCGATCGTCTCGCTCGAGGAATCCCGAGGCCAGCCACTGGTGTTCAATCGCCGAAAGAATCTCTCCGACACGTCGCAGCAGGACAATGCCCGCTTCTCCGACATCGATGAACTGACCAACACGGGCGCCTACATCATGCCGCGGCTGCTGAATCTGCTCTCGGGCAATCCGGGGGCCTGGAGCGCACTCTCCAGCATCTCGCCCGATTTCCTGCGTCGCGAGGAGAAGACCTGGCCGGATGGCGTGAAGACCACCTGGAACCTTCGTGATCCGTGGGGCGAGCAGATCGTGGTGATTCCTCCCGGAAGGCCCGCCACCCGCGGGGAGATCAAGAAGGCGCGTGAGGAACTGAAGGCCGGTCGCACCACTGCCGCGGCGGATCCTCTCGGTTTCGGAATCGACATGGGTGACGCCACGGTTCGCACTGCCGACGAGGGGGTCTACCTGAAGGCCGCCTGTGTGGGCCGACGCTGGCTGTTCCTGTCCAAGGGACCGGATCGCAACATGGGGCAGGCCTTCGGACAGGGCGGCACCAACCCGAATGGCACGCTGGCCTGGGACGACAACGTGCTGAACTACGAGCCGGTGAGGCTGAACCCATGATCCGCGTTGCTGGCGGGAAGGCCGGTTTCACGCTGGTCGAACTTCTCGTGGCGATCGGGGTCATCGCCGTGCTGGCTTCGCTGGTCGTGGCAGTCGGCACCGGGGTGCTCGCCCGCAGCGAGCGCACCCAGATGGAGAGCGCCTACCAGTCCCTCGACCAGGCCATCCTGGCCCTTGAGGAGTCCCGGGGTCAGTCGCTCGTGTTCAACCGGCGTCGCAGCATGACCGATGCCGCCCTTCAGGATGGCATGCGGTTCAGCGACCTCGATGAACTGCCGCCGACCTTCGTCAACGAGGCCTACATCATGCCGCGGCTTCTGGCACTGCTCGCCGCCAACGGGTCGGCCTGGAACAGTCTCGCGGGCATTCACCCTGACCTTCTCCGTCGCGAGGAGAAGACGTGGCCGGATGGCCGGCGGACGATCTGGAACCTCCGGGATCCGTGGGGGCAGCAGGTGGCGGTGGTGCCCCCCGGGCGGGCGGCCACGCGTGGCGAGATCCGCAAGGCCCGGGAGGCCGTGAGAGCAGGCGAGCGCACCGTGTCGGCCGATCCGCTCCGCCTCGGCATCGATCTCGCGGATGACACCGTGCGGACCATGGACGAGCTCGCCATGGGCGTGAGTTGCTCAGGCCGCCGGTGGCTCTTCATCTCCACGGGACCGGACCGGACATCGGGAAGGGTGGGCACCTCCGGGGCGTGGCAGGACAATGTCCTGAACTACGAACCCGTGGGGGCCCAGCCGTGAGTCGTCGCGGATTCACGCTCATCGAACTGCTGGCGGTGATCGGCATCCTGGTCACCCTGGCCACCCTGACGGCCATCAGCGTGGCGCGCATCGGCAAGGACACCCGCCTGAGCAGTGCAACCAACACGCTGCTCAATGTTCTTGAGACGGCTCGCACCCGGGCCATCCGTGAGCACAAGCCCATGCTGGTGGCATTCACGGTCAACGTCGAACTGCTCGAGGCGCAGCAGGCCGGCAACGCCCCCATCGATCCGGCACGGATCAAGAAGCAGTGGACCGAGGCGGTCATCGGTCGACTTGAGGAGGCTCTGGTCCGCCAGCCCAGCAGCAGCGACGATCCCACCAGGCAGAACTACATGGACCGTTTCGAGGCGCACCCTGATTTCCAGCCGGTCCGGTTCTCGGAGGGCATCAAGATCGCGGGGCCCCGGACCGACTTCGGCCAGGATGGTCGCTGGATCACGCAGCCTGATCTTCGCAACGGCGAGCACGGACGCATGATCGGCGTCCTGTTTGGACCGGATGGCAGCCTCATGACCCGGCTGCCCGGTGGTGGCCTGGCCAATGCAGGCATGTATCGAAGTGCCGTGCTGGATCTCGATCGCGATGGCGCACAGCGGGAGCCCGACAGTTCGGAGGGGGCCGCCCGCTACTTCACGCATGACGATTTCGAGGACGAGTCCAGCATCCAGTACTGCCAGTTCGTGGCGGTCTTCGATGACAAGCAGGCTCGCGAGATCTACGACCAGCGAAACTGGCAGGGCAGTGCCGGCGGCACGTTCGCG
>JBILWQ010000323.1:0-2641 GCA_044369805.1 Phycisphaerales bacterium | reverse complement strand
CAAGAAACCCAGGCGGCGAAGCCGCCGCGGACCGGCGCAGCCGGGACGCTCTACGCCCACGAAGCGAAACAGCCCGCCAGCCGTCAGGCTGCCGGGCTGTTGAGCGCAGTGGGCGGAGAGGGATTCGAACCCCCGTAGGCATAAGCCAGCAGATTTACAGTCTGCCCTCGTTGGCCACTTGAGTATCCGCCCAGGTTGTCCCCCGGTGAACGGGAGACGATATCCCAAAGCCCGCGGGCCCACAATGCGAGGACCTACCCGCAGTTCACGGGCAGTCGCCGAAGAGGATCAGCAGTGAACCGATGTCACCCGCATCCACGGAACCGCTCGCATCGAGATCGCCCTCGGGCCCAGGGGAACCGAAGAGGAGCAGCATGGAACCGATGTCGCCGGAATCCACCGAACCGCTTCCATCAAGATCGCCCGGGCATGGGGCCACCAGCGAGACTCGCGTGACGTACCAGAAACTGCTTCCGGAGAGATTCAGGACCTGCCGGTCGTTGCCCGAGACCGGGTTCATGGCCCGGATCTGGGTTCCACCGGTGTAGATCCACTCGCCGTTGTCCAGCTGGGCCAGACCCCGGGGACCCGTCACCGTGTAGGGGAAGAGCTGGTTGCCGCTGCCGTCGTAGACGTAGATCCCACCCGGAGCGGAGAACCCCCCCACCGCCACCCTCGCGTCGGGAAAGATCTCGCCAACGCCATTGGGCAGCAGCATGATCTGCCGAGGGAAATGGATCCCGTTGGACCCGTTGGAGTCATGCCAGGGCGCTGACCCGGTCGAGCAGCCGGTCACCTGCACCAGCTCGATGTCGTCGCCATCGCTGTCGGTGACCAGGAAGTCCCCGTTGAACTCCACGATGTCCCGCACCACGCCCAGAGCCGGATTGGTGACCGCGGAGCACACCTGCTGAAGTCCAGTGCCATCGGCATCGACACGCCAGATGGCACTCTGATTCCCGGGCATCGGTGGCGGATCCACCCCACCCGGCGCGTCGCAGTAGGAGAAGTAGATGGTCGATCCGACCACGCACAACCCCGAGAAGCCCTCGCCCACACCCTTGATGACGCCGCCCGTCACGTCGAGCCCGCCCACAACCTTGCGGATGAACTGCCCGTCGAATCCATATTCAAGAATGGCATCGTCGACGTAGACGATTTCCTGAGTGGTGCTGTTGCGGGCCACGTTTCCAGCGTCCGACACGAGGAGCGTGCCCCATGGCGTGGCCACCACCTCGATTGGACTGGTCATCTGACCGTCATCGGGGACGAAATTCAGGTTGGCGGTCGACCCGTCGGCCGGATTGAACGCGCAGATCCGATCCTTGCCCGCGTCCACCACCAGAATCAGCTCGGACTGGGCGATCGCAAGACCGGGAAAGGCCATTATTCCGCCAAAAACCGCGATTCCGAGTTTGGCGAGGGTCATTGCAACAATCTTCCCCATTTGGACCCATTTTGCAAACCGTGTTTTGCCCATTTTTCGCTTTGGGCTAGATTGCAGACGGCGGCTTCCCTGATTTGTGCCGCTTTCCCGTTCTCCCTTTCTTCCCTTTCCCTTTCGGAGTCAATCTGATGTCCCTGAACCGTCTTTCGGCCGTTGTGGCCGTGGCTGCTGCCAGCCTTGCGACCGCCGCGAACGCTGATCTGATCGTGGGTTGGACCATGCCCACCGCATTCCCCACCGGAACCGGCAACGTGCCGACCGGCACGTCGTATGTGCCTCCGATGGTCGCTGGCGAAGCCGCGGGCACGGCGAATCAGGGCGCAAATCGGCTGCTCGGGAGCGAGATCCGATCGGTCCATGCGGCCGCGGCGGCCACCTACACCTCGCCTGCGGGCAACGGCGACCAGTACGCGTTCTCGAGCAACAACTGGAGCCCCAATGATTACTACCAGATCAGTTTCACGGCCTCGGGCTACTCGAGCCTCAGCCTGAGCTGGGATCAGGCTCGCAGCAGCACCGGTCCTTCCCCGTTCAAGGTTGTGATGAGCGTGAACGGTGGCGCGTTCGCCGACGTGACCACGTACACGGTGCTGCAGTCCGGCGGCGGCGGCGCGCCGGGCACCTGGAGTACCACGACCTACAACTCGCTGTACACCAACTCGGTCAATCTCGGCGCGGCGGCCGACAGCGCGGCATCCGTGGTGATCCGGTTCGTGAACACCTCGTCGGTCGTGTCTGCGTCGAGCGGTTCCAACCGCATCGACAACATCCTCGTCAACGGCACGCTGGTGCCGGCTCCCGGCGCTGCGGCGCTGGTGGGTCTGGCGGGCCTGATCGCCCGTCGTCGTCGCGGCTGAGTTTCGCCCGCACGATCGATTGACTCCGATCGCATCGCCGCCCGGCCTCGTGCCGGGCGGCGTTCTTTTTGCGGCGCAATCCGCTAGGTTTCCCGCATGGCGGCGCCGACTCTTGCACAGGTCAATGCCCGCGTGCGCGAGGTGGCCGATCGCATCCAGCCACTGCTGACCCCGCACCCCGGGCTGGCTCGCCGCAACGCGCATGCGCACGTGTGGCTGGGCATCCGCGAGCGGTTCGGCCAGGACTGGCGAGAGCGGGCATGCCTGACCAGCGTGGTGGCCTTCGTCGAGTGGATCGGCACGAATCCAAACGCGGAATACGGGAATTTCGACGGGC
>JBILWQ010000221.1:0-3919 GCA_044369805.1 Phycisphaerales bacterium | reverse complement strand
CACGCCGGACGAGCGCGGCCTGTTGTTCGAGACAGGGTGAGTCAGTCAGCCAGGCCGGCGAGTGAGCCTGGCGCGCCAGGTCTCACGGGGCTGATCCGGATGCATGTCGACCGTGGCCGGCTTCAGGCCCTTCTCCTGGGCATAGACACGGAAGCCCTCGAAGGTGGTCTCGTTCAGGTAGCGACTGACGTTGCCCTGGATCTCGAGCAGTCTCTCGTGCATGGCGCACGGATCGCCGGAACCACACACGCCACCACCGAACGGACAGGTGTGACTGATGTCCTCTCGCTCGAAGAGCTCGTACACCTGCCGGAACGTGATCTCGCCGGGTGGACGGGCCAGGGCGTAACCGCCACCAGGACCCGGTGAACCCGACACGAGGCCGCCTTGCGAGAGCGTGGTGAGCAACTTGGCCACCATGGGCCGGGGCAAGCCGCGATTGTCGGCGATATCGATGGACGAGAGCCGGGTCCGGCCACCATCCCAAACCTCCGCGAGGCGGCTCATGGCGGCGATGGCCCGCTCAGTCTGCTTTCCGTACATGCGGATCAGGATATCTGCCCGGCATGATCAAGCAAGCCGGAAGTTCCGTCGTTGAGGCTTGTCGGGAGTGATCAACGTTGCCCGATAGATTCGGGCCGTTGAACGAGGCCCGCTCCAACCACTGGTGGATTCTCTCGGGCCTGCTGCTTGGGGCGGCGATGGGCGTGACATGCCACACGTTGGGTGACGGGCGTCCGGCCTTTCGGGACACCGTGACATGGGTGAGTGACTGGGTGGCGTACCCAGTCGGGCAAGTGTTCCTCCGGCTGCTCTTTCTGGTGGTGGTGCCGCTGGTGTTCGCTGCGCTGGCGGGCAGCGTGGCCCGGCTGGGCCATCCCGGCACGCTCGGACGCATGGGCCTGCGCATGGGTCTCTTCTTCCTTGGGACCATGGCGTTCTCCGTGGCGATGGGGCTGGTGACCATGCGGGTGGTCGCGCCCGGCGAGGGCTTCAGCGCCGAACTTCGCGAGGAACTCATGCAGGCCTTCGCCGCAGATGCGGCATCCATGGGCGGCGCCTCGGCCGCGCAGGCGGCCACCACGCCGCTGGCGAAGGTGAACCTGGTGCTCGACATGTTCCTGCCGAGGAACATGCTGGGAGCCATCACCGGCATGCAGATGCTGCCGCTGATCACTTTCGCGGTGCTCTTTGGCCTGGGCGTGGGTGTGCAGTCCGCCGAGCGGCGAGGGCGGATCTGCGGCGCTCTGGACAGCGTGACCGACTCCATGATCGCCATCGTGGGCTGGGCCATGCGGATGGCCCCGGTCGCGGTGCTCTGCCTGATCTTCGCCGCCACCAGCCGCTTCGGCCTGCCGCTGCTGACCAAGCTCTCCGCCTACGTGGGCGTGGTGCTGGGCCTGTACCTGGTGCAGCTGCTGGTGCTCTACCCGGCCCTGGTGGCCCTGTTCGTGCGGCGAGGGCCGGTGGGTTTCATGCGGATCTGCGTGCCGATCATCGCCACGGCCTTCTCCACCAGCAGCAGCAACGCCACGCTGCCCACCAGCATGCGGGTGTGCGAGCGTGATCTGGGTGTTCGCCCGTCGGTGTGCAGCTTCGTGCTGCCCATGGGAGCCACCGTGAACATGAACGGCACCGCCCTGTTCGAGGGCTGCGCGGTGCTGTTCGTGGCCCAGGTGTTCGGGATCGATCTGTCGCTGGGCCAGCAGCTGCTGGTGCTGGTGCTCTGCGTGCTCAGCGCCGTGGGCGTGGCCGGCGTGCCGGGGGGATCGCTGCCGCTGCTCATGATCGTGATGGCGCAGGTGGGCGTGCCGCCGGCCGGCATTGCCCTGATCCTGGGGGTGGATCGGCTGCTCGACATGGGCCGCACCGTGATCAACGTGATGGGCGATGTGGTCACCGCCGCGTACGTGGAACGCGGCGAGGCGGCACGGGTGGCCGCCTAGGCGATCGCTTCGGTTTTTCCGTGCATTCCCCTATACTTCGCGGATGCGGGACACCTTCCTGCCCTTCTGCAGGCCCAGCATCAGCGAAGAGGACATCGCCGCCATCGGTCAGGTGCTGCGCAGCGGCTGGATCACCACCGGACCCCGTGTGGCGGAACTGGAGCAGGCCATCGCTGCCCGCACCGGCGCCAAGCACGCCATCGCGGCCACCAGCGGAACCGCCCTGATGCACCTGGCGCTGCAGGCCATGGGCGTGGGCCCGGGCGACGAGGTGGTGGGCCCCAGCATGACCTGGGTCAGCACGCCCAACATGGTCGAGTTGCTCGGGGGCACGAACGTGTTCGTGGACGCGGACCGCGACACGCTGCTGGCCAGCCCCGAGGCCTTCGACGCGGCCATCACGCCCCGCACCAGGCTGGTGATCCCCGTGCACTACGCGGGCGCCCCCGTGGATCTGGACGGTGTCCGGGCCGTCTGCCAGCGTCGCGGCGTGCCCCTGCTCGAGGACGCGGCCCACGCCATCGGCACGCAGTACCGGGGCCGGGAGATCGGCGGCCAGGACACCGCCATCTTCTCGCTGCACCCGATCAAGAACATCACCAGCGGCGAGGGTGGCGTGCTGACCACCAACGATGACGCGCTGGCCCGCAAGGTGCGTCGACTTCGCTTCCACGGCCTTGAAGTGGACGCGCATGACCGCGCCCAGCAGGGCCGCAGCCCGCAAGCCGAGGTGCAGGAGCCGGGCTACAAGCAGAACATGGCCGACATGAATGCGGTGCTGGCGCTTCGGCAGCTGCCGCGGCTCGACGACTTCATCCGCCGGCGCGACGAGATCAGCGCCTTCTACCGGCACGAGCTGGCCCACGTGGACGGGGTGATTCCGCTGTCGGATCCAGCCTGGCCGCACCGGCACGCGCGGCACCTGTTCGTGGTGCGCGTCGACGAACGGAAGTCGGGACTCGATCGTGCGGCGTTCATGCAGGGCCTGAAGGAGCGGAACATCGGCACGGGCATCCATTTCCTGGCCAGCCACACGCATCGCTGGTACCGCGAGAACCGCGGGCACTGGATGGGCAAGCTTCCGGACACCGAGTGGAACTCGGCACGCATCTGCACCATTCCCATGTTCCCCGACATGACGCACGACGATGCCATGGACGTGGTGAACGCCATCAAGGAGACGCTGGCCGGCGCCCGCACCATGGTCGTCGGAGGCACCCGATGAGCGGCTCGGTCAGCGTGGTGGTGCCGGTCTACAACGAGCGGGAGAACCTGCCGGAACTCGTGCGGCGCACGCTGGCCGCTGGCCGGGCCCTGGGCCGCCCATGGGAACTGGTGCTGGTCGACGATGGAAGCCGCGACGGCAGTGGCGACATGCTGGAGGCCTACGCCCGGGAGAACGCCGGCGAGGTGAAAGCCCTGCTGCTCTACCGAAACGCGGGCCAGCACAACGCCATCCTGTGCGGCTTCGCGCACGCCCAGGGCGACATCCTGGTCACGCTCGACGCCGACTTGCAGAACCCGCCCGAGGAGATCGGCCGCCTGGTGTCGAAGATCGAGGAGGGCTTCGACGTGGTCGGAAGCGTGCGTCAGGACCGGCAGGACGCCGTGTTCCGCAAGGTCTTCAGCGGCATGGTGAACCTGATGGTGCGTCGCAGCACCGGCGTGATCCTGCATGACTACGGCTGCATGCTGCGTGCCTATCGCCGCCGCGTGGTGGATGCCATGCTAGCCTGCCGCGAGCGCAGCACCTTCATTCCGGTGCTGGCGAACCTTTTCGCGAAGCGCGTGACCGAGATTCCCGTGGGTCACGCCGAGCGCGCCGCGGGCACCAGCAAGTACGGCTTCCTGAAGCTGATCAACCTGCAGTTCGACCTGCTCACGTGCATGACCTCGGGGCCGCTGCGCCTGTTGAGCTGGGTGGGTGGCGGAATCTCGGCCCTCAGCGTGCTCTTTGGCGCCCTGCTGCTGGT
>JBILWQ010000108.1:0-6635 GCA_044369805.1 Phycisphaerales bacterium | reverse complement strand
GGGAGTGGCACTGGAGGTCGCGTGGCCGCCGCTGCCGCCCTGACCCTGACGCCCTCGGTGCTGGAGCTGAGCGGGGCGGACACGGCCATGGTGCTCGCGGACGCGGATCCGACCGCGGCGGCGGCGCGCCTGTGGCAGGCACTCACCATGAACGCCGGTCAGACGTGCATCGCGCCGCGACGGGCGCTGGTGGACCGCAAGGTCTACCGGGCGTTCCTGGATGCGCTGGCACCGCTGGCGGCGGGCGCCCGACCGGTTCGCCTGAGCTCGGCCGAGGAGGCCTGCCGTTGCCATGGCCTGGCGGTGGCAGCGGTGCAGCGTGGCGGTCGGAGCCTGAGCGGCGTGCTCGAGCCCGCTTCGGATGGCTGGATCCGGCCTCTGGTCGTGGCCGACTGTCCCGTGCCGGTGGACCTCTTCCAGGGCGCGCACTTCGGGCCCGTGCTGGCGGTGGTTCCGGTGGATGGTCTGGGCGAGATGATCGCCCTTCACGCCAGGGTCGCCCATCGGCTCTCCGTGAGCCTTTATACCCGGCGGGCGAGGCGACTGCGACGGGATCCGGGCTTCGTGGCTGCGCTGGGCGCCTCGCTGGTCACCTTCAACGAGAGCATCACGCCCATTGGGCATCCGGGGGTCTCGCTGTCGGGCGTGGGCCCGAGTGGGTGGGGCGCGACCCGAGGCGAGGCCGGATTGCTCGAGCTGTCCCGGCCCCTTTCCGTGTCCGAGACGGCTGCATGGACGCCGGCGGCCATTCCGCCCGAGGGTTCGCTGCTTCGGACACTGGACAGGCTGGTGGCATGGTGGCATGGGGCCGTGCGTCCGAAATCGCTCACCGACCCCGGATCCGTGCATGGCGCGGGTGCGGCCGAACCGATCAACATGAAGGAGATGCAGTCATGAGCCAGCGAGCGATCGTGGTGGGAGGTGGCCTGGCCGGCCTCGCGGCGGCGGTGGAACTCCGCACCGCCGGCATGCAGGTGACGGTGGTCGAGCGGAACGCCCACCTGGGCGGCAAGATGAACGTGCTCGACGAGGCCGGCTTCAGGTTCGACATGGGGCCGACCATCCTGACCATGCCGCAGGTGGTGCGCGGAATCATCGCCCGGAGCGGCCGGCGCCCGGAGGACTATCTCTCGCTGGTGCGACTGGATCCACAGTGGCGATGCCTGTACGAGGACGGCACGCGCATCGACCTGCTCGAGGACACCGCGGCCATGGCCGCAGCCATGGACCGTCAGTTTGCGGGCATGGGTGCCGGGCAGGGCTGGAAGAGGTTCGTGGATTGGAGCCGTCGGATGTACCGGTTGAGCGAACGGGTGTTCTTCTACAAGGACCTCGGCGGCATCGTGGACCTGATGCGGAAGCCGCCCACGGGCGACCCCGCCATGCTGCTCGATGTGGCCGCCATGCGGATGCACAGCACGGTTGCCCGAACCGCCCACAAGTGGATCGCGGAGCCGCATCTTCGGCAGCTGAGCGAGCACTTCCTGCAGTACGTGGGCTCGAGCCCGTTCCTCGCGCCGTCCATCCTGGGGCTGATCGCCTCGGCGCAGGTGGACCACGGCTGCTGGTACAGCATGGGCGGCACGCGGCAGGTGGCCCGAGCCCTGGAGCGCATCCTCCGGGAGGAGGGTGCGTCCCTGATCCAGGGAACCGGCGTGCGACGGATCCTTCGCCGCGAATCGGTGGCCAGCGGCGTGGAACTGGAGGATGGTCGCGAACTGCACGCCGACCTGGTGGTGAGCAACTGCGACGTGCAGCGGACCTACCGGGACCTGCTGGGCGACGGCGGCAGCGTGCGCGAGCAGCAGGGCATCGCCCAGCGGTACACGCCGGCGTGCAGCGGCGTGGTGCTGTACCTGGGTCTTGATCGGCAGTACGACCACCTGCTGCATCACAACTTCCTGTTCAGCCGCGACTCGGTCGCGGAATTCGACGACATCTACGCCAGGGGCATTCCGGCGAGGGATCCCACGATCTATCTCTGCGTGCCCAGCCGGACGGATCCGGCGCAGGCGCCGGCGGGCGGCGAGGCCCTCTACGCGCTCATCCACACGCCCTATCAGCGGGCTGGACAGCGGTGGGAGGGAGCGGGTGGCCTGCTCGAGCAGTACCGGCCGGTGATCATCGACAAGCTCAAGAGGTTCGGCATGCCGGATCTGGAGAGCCGCATCCGCGTGGAGCGGCACCTCTCGCCGGAACTGATCGGCCGCATGTACAACGCCGAGGGCGGCGCGATCTACGGTCTCGCGAGCCACGGTCGGCTGCACGGCGGCTTCAAGCCTCGGAATCGCAGTCCCGTTCTCCGCAATCTCTACCTCGCTGGCGGCAGCGCAAACCCCGGTCCGGGCGTGCCCATGGTGCTCATGAGTGGCGTGACGGCGGCGTGGTCGGCGCTGGAGGATCGCGGCATGAGCATCGCGGGGCGCCGAGAGGTCTCGACGCGAAGCGAGGCGGTCGGGGCCTCGTGAGCGGCATCGCGATCCCCGATCGCTGGAGTCCGCGCTTCGCCGCGTTCTTCGGGTGGTATGCGGGGCGGCAGTTGGCCCGCCGCTTCCATGCGGTGCGGTTGGCCCAGGGCAGCGAGGCAGCGCTTGCCGCGCTTCGCGAGGCCCCCGGACCGGCCCTCGTGGCGATGAGTCACGCCTCGTGGTGGGACCCCATGGTGGCGGTCTGGCTTCACCGGCGCCATTTCCCCGACCGAGGCAACGTGACGCCCATGGATTCGAGGGAACTGGCCCGATTCCGCTTCCTCACCCGGCTGGGCATCTTCGGCATCGATCCCGACGACCCCGCCTCGCTCCCGGAAATGGTCCGCCATGTGGAGGCGAGGCTCTCCGCCATGCCACGAGGCACGTTCATCGTGACGCCTCAGGGGCGCTTCACCGATGTGCGCGATCCGGTGACGCTGCGGCCGGGGGCGGCTTCCGTGCTTGCGGCGATCCCCGGCATGCAGGCATGGTGCGTGGCGGTGGAGTACGGATTCTGGGTGGATGCGCGGCCCGAGGTCTTCATTCGCGTGGAGCGGGTGCCCGAGCCGGCCGAAGTCAGGCGTGCCGCGTGGCAGGGAGCGTTGCAAGGGGCCATGCAGCGCAATGCCGACGCGCTGTCGATGGCGGTGCGGGCCAGGCAGGTTCACCGGTTCACGACCGCGCTTGGGGGAGAGGCCCGTGTGCACCCCGTGTACGACCTCTGGCTCCGCGCGCGAGGGCGCTCGCGGGCCATCGAGGTGGAGCATCGGAGGCCTGGCTGACATGCAGGCGTTCACGTGGCTCGCGGGGGCGTCGCTGGCCTTCGCGGCATTGCCGCTTGCGATGACCCTGATCAATCTCCGGCTCTATCGGCGGCAGGTGCCGCCCCTGGTGCCGATGGACGCCGTGGAGACGGTGGCGGTCTGCGTGCCGGCCCGGAACGAGGAGGCGAACATCGAGGCCTGCGTGTCCTCGGTGGTCGGACAGCGTGGCGTGGAGGTGCTGGTCTACGACGACCAGAGCACCGACCGCACACCCGAACTGCTGCGGAGCATGCAGGCTCGGGGACTTCCGCTTCGGGTGGTGGGCACCGAGTCGCTGCCGGAGGGTTGGAACGGGAAGCAGTGGGGGTGCGACCGGATGGGGCGGGCCACCGAGGCGAAGTGGCTGCTGTTCACGGACGCCGACGTGCGTTTCGACCCCGGGGCGGTGGCGGCCGCCCTGGACTTCGCCAGGCGCTCGGGCAGCGATCTGGTGAGCACGGTGCCGCGGGAGATCTGCGGGACCGTGGGCGAGGCCCTGGTCGTTCCGCTGATCCACTTCGTGCTGCTGGGCTACCTGCCGATGGGCTTCATGCGGCGCGACGCCCGGCCATCGCTGGCGGCCGGCTGCGGTCAGTTCCTGCTGGTGCGGCGCGACGCCTGGCTCCGCAGCGGCGGTCATGCGGCCTTCCGCGAGAGCATGCACGATGGGATCAGGCTTCCGCGGAGCATTCGCAAGGCGGGAGGCCGGACCGATCTCTTCGACGGCACGCATCTGGTGCAGTGCCGCATGTATCGCGGCTTCCGCCAGACCTGGCGCGGCTTCGCCAAGAATGCCTACGAGGGTCTGGGCAGCCCGGGCGTGCTGGTGTTCTTCACCGTGATGCACCTGGTGGGGCACGTGCTGCCATGGGGGCTGCTGGGCCTGTGGCTCGCTGGAGGGTTGCAGGCGGAGGCGGGTGCCATGGCTCTGGCCGCCGCTCTGCATGCGATTCCGGCAGCCGTGGTGGACCGTGCCGATGCATCCGCTGAGCCTGATCACGCTGACCGCGATCCAGTGGTGGAGCCTGTGGCTGCAGTGCCGCGGGCGACGAGCGTGGCGCGGCCGGGTGGCCGGGGCCTGAGCCCTGTACGCTGCGGACGCCGGGCGCCCCCCGGCACAGGAGGCAAGGTCATGAGCGAGGAGATTCCGGAGGTTGCGGAGGCGAGGCCGGTGGACGGCACGGTGGCGGTGACGCCCGCGCGCCGTCGTGGGTGGATGGGCATGCTGCTCGGCGGCGTGTGGCGCGAGATCGACGCGCTCCGCGAGGAACTGGCCCATGTGCGGAGCGAGCGGGCCAGGCTCGAGCGGCGCCTGAAGGAACTCGAGTGGCGTCACGAGGAGGCCTTCGCCGGCATGGCCGCCCCGCCCACGCCCGTGCCAGCCGCGGGGGCGCTCGACGAGCGAGGCGTGCTCCAGTGCAAGGGCATCGAGGTGGTCGACTCGCATGGCCGGCTCCGCTTCGAGGTGGCCACCGATGTCGCCGGCGAGAGCCCGGCGACCTGGCTGGATCCGCATGGGCGACGAAGGATCATCGCGGGCACCTCGCCCACGGGTGATGCGGCCATGCTCTGGCGCGATGCCGAGGGGCACCGCCGCATGAACGCCGTGACCGCATCCAACGGCAGCGCCGGCATCTCGTGGACCGACCGCCGCGAGATGCTGCGGGTTGGCGTGGTGACCAAGCCCAGCGGCACCGCGGGCATGCACGTGTTCGACCGCAACGGCAAGATCCGGATCAGCGCGGCCACCTTCGACAACGAGACGCTGGCACTGCCCACGCTCGACCTGGGGGCGGTGCCCGACTGAGGTTCAGGTGCGGCTTCCGCCGGCGGCGACGGACCGCCGCTCGGGGCGGGCGGTCTGGATCAGGACCATCTCGCGGTAGGGCCCGCCGCCCTCCATGAGTTCATCGTGGGTGCCTTGCTGCACCACGCGGCCGCCGCGCAGCACCACGATGCGGTTGGCGTGGCGGATGGTGCTGAGCCGGTGGGCGATCACGAAGGCGGTGCGTCCCCGCATGAGGTTGGCCAGGCCCTCCTGGATCGCGCGCTCGCTCTCCACGTCCAGGTTGCTGGTGGCCTCGTCGAGGATCAGCACGCGAGGATCCGCCAGGACGGCCCGCGCAATGGCCAGCCGCTGCCGCTGGCCACCGCTGAGGCGCAGGCCGCGCTCGCCGATGCGGGTGTCGTAGCCCTGGGGCAGGGCGGCGATGAACTCGTGGGCACAGGCGGTCCGTGCCGCCGCCTCGATGCGTTCGCGCGAGGCGGCCCGGTCCGCGTAGGCGATGTTGTCCGCCACGGTCCCGTCGAAGAGGAAGACGTCCTGCTCGACCACGCCGAGCAGTCGTCGCCAGCTCGAGAGCCGGATGTCGCGAAGGTCGGTGCCGTCGATGGTGATGCGGCCTGCCGTCGGATCGAAGAACCGCGCGATGAGGTTGGACAACGTGGTCTTGCCGGCGCCGCTCGCGCCCACGAAGGCCACCATCTCGCCCGATCGGGCGGTGAACGAGACATCCTCGAGCACCTGGGATGTGGATCCCGGATAGGCGAACGAGACGCCCTCGACCGTCAGATCGCCTCGAACCTGACGCGGCTCCAGCGTGCGGGCGCCCGGTCGGTCCGGCAGTTCCGGCGGTTCCGCGAGCAGGTCGAGCGTGCGGTCGTAGCCGGCCAGGTTCGTCTGGAAGTTGGTGGCACTGGATGCGAGGGCCTCCATGGGCCCGAGCAGCATGACGAGATAGGTCATGAAGAGCACCAGATCGCCGGGTGTGAGCGATCCCGCCAGCACCTGCCGACCGCCGTACCACAGCAGCAGAGCGCTGCCGGCGGGCACGAAGAGCGCCCACGCGAGCTCGATGCCCCGGCTCCACCACCAGGTGAGGATCTCCTGACGGGCCATGAGATGGCTTCCGGTGGCGAACCGCCCGGATTCGCTTCGCTCGCGCGCGAAGGCACGCACCACCCGCATGCCGCCGAAGGTCTCGGTGGCCTGGGCGTCCACCTCACTCCGCTGCTGACGGATGTCCCGGTAGAGCGGACGGATGCGACCGATCCAGGTCCGATGGCTGAACCACACCAGGGGGAGCAGCAGCACGGCCCCCAGCAGCAGCCGCCAGTCGGTCCACGCGAGCACCGCCAGGATGCCCAGCAGCTGCACGATGGCGCGGAACGGGTTGTAGATCATGCTGAAGACCAGCTCGGCCACGCCGCCGGCATCCTCGCGGAGCAGGCTGGTCAGGCCGCCGGACTTGAGCTGCCAGACGCGGCCCAGCGGCAGACGCACCGCGTGGATGAAGGCGGCTCTGCGCAACGACGCCTGCAGCAGCTTGGTGACGCGCGTGGCCTGCCAGCGCCCGACCAGATG
>JBILWQ010000107.1:0-6644 GCA_044369805.1 Phycisphaerales bacterium | reverse complement strand
CACGCAGGACGACGCGCACCTGTTCTGCCGCGAGGACCAGGCGGCCCAGGAACTGCTCGGCTGCCTGAGCCTGGTGAAGCTGATCTTCGGCACGCTGGGCATGAGCGACTACCGCGTGCGCGTGGGCCTGCGCGACCCCGACAGCGCGAAGTACGTGGGCGACCCGAAGAACTGGGACAAGGCCGAGGAGGCCTGCCGCACCGCCGCCCGCACGCTCGGCGTGCCCTTCAGCGAGGAACCCGGCGAGGCCGCGTTCTACGGCCCCAAGATCGACTTCGTGGTGAAGGACGTGATCGGCCGCAGCTGGCAGTTGGGTACCGTGCAGGTGGACTACAACCTGCCCGAGCGATTCGACCTGTCGTACATCGGCGCCGACAACCAGCCACACCGGCCGGTCATGATCCACCGCGCGCCCTTCGGCAGCATGGAGCGGTTCATCGGCTGCCTGATCGAGCACTTCGCGGGGGCGTTCCCGCTGTGGCTGGCCCCCGAGCAGGTGCGCGTGATGCCCATCAGCGAGAAGAGCGCCGACTACGCCCGCGAGCTGCACGCGGCGCTGGTGGCCAGGGGGCTGCGGACCACGCTCGACGAGAGCAACGACCGCATCCAGGGCAAGATCAAGCAGGCCGCCGACATGAAGGTGCCCTACTGCGCCGTGGTGGGCCCGCGCGACGCCGAGGGCCGCAAGGTCAGCGTGCGGGCGTTCGGCATCGAGGCGAACCTGGGCGAGATGGGCTTCGACGCTTTCGTTGAGGGGCTGGCAGCCGAGCACCGCACGCGAGGCCAGTCCACGGTGAAGGCGGGCCTGAGCGCATGAATCGGTGCGGCTCGCGGCGGGCGGGCCGCCACGGCCCCAAGCCGACTGGCGTGGCCGCTCACGAACCCACGCGTGCTCGCGAGGGCGCGTGCCCCTGAATTCTCCGCAGTTTCCCGCTTGCCTTGCCCCCATCCGGGGCGATACTTTCATGGATTCAGGCGTGGGCGCGTGCCCCGCCGCTTCCGCGACTCGAGGATCCTGGCTGCATGTCCATCGTTCCTTCCGTGCCGACGTGGTTCGCTTGAGCCCGCTGTCGGCACGAGTCGCTCCGGTCCATCCGACCCGCTCCGCAGGCGCCCGCGACGGCGCCCGGCTGTGCACTTCCTTCTCCGTCGCACGAGGCCACTGCCATTAGCTCCTATCCGTCCAGTCGTCCGCCCATGGGTCGCCCAGAGGGCGGCTACGGCCCGCGCATCAACGATCGCATCCGCATCACCCCCATCCGCCTCATCGACGAGAACGGCGAGATGGTTGGCGTCGTCGAGACCGACGAGGCGCGTCGCCGTGCCATGGACGTGGGCCTGGACCTGGTGGAGATCGCCGCCGACGTCCGTCCACCGGTGTGCAAGATCATGGACTTCGGCAAGTACAAGTACGAGCAGAGCAAGAAGGATCGCCAGGGCAAGAAGTCCAAGGGCAGCGAGATGAAGGAGGTCCGCCTGGGCCGGTCCATGAAGATCGACCCGCACGACGTGGAGATCCGCGTGCAGCAGGCCCTCCGCTTCCTGCTCGAGGGCCACAAGGTGCAGCTGGTGGCCAGCTATCGCGGCCGCGAACTCGCCCACAAGGAGATCGGCGAGGCGAAGATGGACGACGTGATCAAGAAGCTCTGCGAGCTCGGTCGCCTGGAGGCGGCCCCCAAGCTCGCCGGCAAGCGGCTGACCGCGATCATTGCGCCGGATCGGGCCAAGGTGGAATCCTGGAAGCGCAAGCACGGGGACTCCAAGGCGGCCAAGGCCGCGGAGAAGTCGGCCGAGCGGGCGGATCCTGCGCCGGCGGCCGCCGTGCCCTCCGGCGAACGGCTTCAGATTCCCGCGGCTGCGGCGAAGCCCGAGTGAATCCGTCGCGAGCGTCGTCGCTTGACGCTTCGGCATATTTGTGCATAATTATGCCATGGGCATTCCGCGCGCCGAAAGGCGGAGATCGATCGAGCGCATGCTCGCCGATGGTGGCATCGTCAACCAGCACGACCTGCTGGCCAAGCTGCGCGGCGCCGGCATCGAGACCACGCAGGCGACACTCAGCCGGGATCTCGCCGATCTGGGCGTGGTGAAGGGACCGGAGGGCTGGCGGCTTCCGGACCAGGCCGTGGCGGCGCCCTCGGAACTGGCGCCGGCGGTTCGGGCGTACCTGCTGCATGTGGAGGTGGGCGGCACCCTGGCGGTGCTCCGTACACGCACGGGCCATGCCACGCCCCTGGCGGTGGAGCTGGACAAGACCCGACTGGAGGGCTCGCTGGGCACGGTGGCCGGCGACGACACCATCTTCCTGGCCTGCCGAAGCCCGGCCATGGCCCGCGCGGTGGCACGCAGGCTACAGGCCATGCTCAACGCGGACCGCTCGAGGCGGCCCCTGGTCCGTCGCTGAGGAACAACCATGCAGGAACCCATCCGTACCGTGATCGTCGGTGCAGCCGGATACACCGGCGCCGAACTCACCGCCCTGCTTGCAGCGCATCCTCACGCCGAGATCGTCGGACTCTTCGGCAGTGAGCGGCGATCCGCCGAGGGCGAACCCGCCATCGAGTCGATCTTCCCCAGGCTCCGCGGCCTGGTCGACCTTCCGGTGAAGTCGGCTTCGAACGAGGCCATCCTGGCCGCACGGCCGGATGCCGTGTTCCTGTGCACGCCGCACGAGGCCAGTGCCTCGCTGGCCGCTCCCCTGCTGCAGGCGGGCGTGGCCGTGCTGGACATCTCCGCAGCCTTCCGGCTCCACGAGGCCGGCGACTACCCCACGCACTACGGCTTCGAGCATCCGGCTCCGGCCTTGCTGGGCCGCGCCGTGTACGGCCTGCCTGAGTGGAACCGCGCCGCGATCGCCGAAAGCGACCTGATCGCCTGCCCGGGCTGCTACCCGACCAGTGCCATCCTGGCGCTCAAGCCACTGGCGACAGCGGGCCTGATCCGCACGGACCGTCCGGTGATCGTGGACAGCGCCTCGGGCGTGAGCGGCGCCGGCCGCTCGCCCGCGTTGAAGAGCCTCTTCTGCGAGGTCAGCTTCCAGCCCTACAACGCCCTGAAGCACCGGCACCAGCCCGAGATGCGACAGGAAACGGGCTGCCCGGTGCTCTTCACGCCGCACCTGCTGCCGCTGGATCGCGGCATCCTGAGCACGATCCACGCGGAACTGGCCGACGGCAGCGACGAGGCTTCGGTGCGCGACTGCCTGCAGGCACGCTATGGAGAGGAACCCTTCGTCCGGCTGCTCCCGCGAGGCGAGTGGCCCTCCATCGCCGCCGTGGAGCGGACCAACTTCTGCGACATCGGCGTGGCCGTGGATCTGCCCACCCGCCATGTGCTGCTGGTGAGCGCCATCGACAACCTGCTCAAAGGTGCGGTGGGCCAGGCCGTGCAGTGCATGAACATCCGCTTCGGGATTCCCGAGACGGCCGGGTTGCCGCTGGCACCGAAGGAACGGGCCCTGCAGTGAAGCCTCCCGTGATCAAGCTGGGCGGCGCCCTGCTGGACGAACCCGAGGCGCATTCGAGGGCCTTCGATGCCCTGGCCACCTGCCTGAAGAGCGCCCCAGGCGTGGTCGTGCATGGCGGCGGCAAGGCCGTCGACCGTCAACTGGAGCGGCTCGGCATGTCCTCGCGGAAGCAGGACGGCATCCGCATCACGCCGCCGGACCAGATGGACGAGATCACCGGCGTGCTGGCCGGTCGGATGAACGCGCGGCTGGTGGGCCTGCTGCTGGCACGGGGCGTCCGCGCCGTGGGACTGACCCTGGGCGATGGCGGACTCACGCGTGCTCGCGTGACCACCCGCTATCCGTTCGATGCCGGACGCGTGGGCGAGATCGCCGGCGGTGACCCGACCCTTCTCCCGACGCTGCTTCACGCCGGCTTCACGCCAGTGCTGAGCAGCGTGGCCCTGGATGCAGAGGGTGGCGCCCTGAACGTGAACGCCGACGAGGCGGCCGCGGCCATCGCTCGCCTGCTGCCGGCGGAACGGCTGGTGCTGCTCACGGACGTGCCGGGCGTGAAGGATGGATCGGGCCGTGTGCTGCCGAGACTCAACGCCGCCGGCGCCCAGGCCATGATCGACTCCGGCGAGATCACGGGTGGCATGATCGCCAAGGTTCGCGGGGCCCTGGAAGCAGCGTCGGCGGCCCGCGTGCCCGTGCTGGTCGCCGGCTGGAACGAGCCCGCCGCGCTGGCCCGCCTGGCCAGCACCGACGCACCGGGCACCCGCATCGAACCCGAGCCCACCCAGGAGCTGCTCCGTGCCTGATCCCGCCCGCCGTCTGGCCTCCAAGGACCTCACCCGCGTGCTGGACCTGGCCCCCCACGAGATCATGCCGCTGCTGGACCTCGGCCGCACGCTCAAGGCCGACTACCGCCCGTGGAAGGACACCTTCCGCCAGCGATCCATCGTGCTGCTCTTCGAGAAGCCGTCGCTCAGGACGCGCGTGAGCTTCGAGATCGGCTTCGCCCGTTTCGGGGGCACTGCCGTCTACCTGGACCATGAGCAGCGGCCCGTGGGCGTGCGCGAGACCATCGCCGACTACGGCCGGAATCTGGAGCGGTGGTGCGACTGCATCGTGGCGCGGACCATGAGGCACGCCACCGTCATGGGCCTGGCCGAGGCCGCCGACATTCCCGTGATCAACGCGCTCAGCGACCTGCACCACCCCTGCCAGGCCCTGGCGGACTTCATGACGCTGCTCGAGCAGGGCTTCCAGTTCGGCCAGCATCGCCTGGCGTGGATCGGCGACGGCAACAACGTGTGCCACTCGCTCATCGAGATGGCCTCGACCGTGGGATGCGGCATCACGGTGGTCACCCCGCCCGGCGCCGAGCCCGACGCCGGCGTGGTGCGCGATGCGCAGGCCCGGGCATGCCGGAGCGGCGCCAGCATCGAGCTCACCCACGACCCCGCCCGCGTGGCCGGCGCCTTCGCCGTGTACACCGACGCCTGGACCAGCATGGGACAGCCCGAGGACCCCGCCCGGCTGAAGGGCTTCGAGCCCTACCGCGTGGATGACGCCTTGATGGCCAAGGCCGGTCCCAAGGCCCTCTTCATGCACTGCCTTCCCGCGCACCGCGGCCAGGAAGTGACCGACGAGGTCATCGACAGCCCGCGCAGCGTGGTGTTCGACCAGGCGGAGAACCGCATGCACATCCAGAATGCGCTTCTGCTGAACCTGATCGCCACACCCACCAACGATCCTCTCGCACGCAACGCCCGGGCCCACGCCCGCGCCTCGGAGTGAACCCATGACCACCGTCGCCCCCAAGGCCCCGTCCTCGAACGCCTCCAGCAACGGCCGAAGCGGCCCCCGCCGCATCTGCGTCGCCTATTCCGGCGGCCTGGACACCAGCTGCGTGATCCCGTGGCTTCGCGACCACTACCAGGGCTGCGAGGTGGTGGCCTTCGTGGCCAACGTGGGTCAGGGCCAGGACGAGCTGGTGGGCATCGAGCGCAAGGCGAAGGATTCGGGGGCCGTCGACTGCGTGGTCGCCGACCTGCGGCAGGGCTTCCTGACCGACTTCGTGTGGCCCATGGTGATGGCCGGCTGCATGTACGAGGGCCGCTATCTGCTGGGCACCAGCATCGCGCGTCCCTGCATTGCCGAGGCCCACGTGCAGGCCGCCCTGGACACCGGCTGCGACGCCGTGGCCCATGGCTGCACCGGCAAGGGCAACGACCAGGTCCGCTTCGAGAGCACGTTCGCGGCCCTGGCGCCGCAGCTTCGGGTCATCGCACCATGGCGAGAGACGGCGTGGACGCTCCGCAGCCGCGAGGCCATGCTGGCCTACCTGGCCGAGCGCAACATTCCTTGCGCAGCCAGCGCGACCAAGATCTACTCCCGCGACGCGAACCTCTGGCACATCTCGCACGAGGGCGGCGCCCTCGAGGACCCCTGGAACGCCCCGCCCGAGGACGTGTGGACCCGGACCAGCAACCCGCTGTCGGCCCCGGACACCCCCGAGGAGGTCGTGGTGGGCTTCGAGTCCGGCGTGCCGGTCAGCGTGAACGGCAAGCGCATGGGCGCCGTGGCCCTGCTCGAGACGCTCAACTCCATCGCTGCCCGCCATGGCGTGGGCCGCGTGGACATCGTCGAGAACCGCCTGGTGGGCATGAAGAGCCGAGGCGTGTACGAGACGCCCGGCGGCACCGTGCTCATGGAGGCCCTGCGCGGCATCGAGCAGCTGGTGCTGGACCGCGACAGCATGCGCTACCGCGAGGAACTGGCCGTGGAGTTCGCTCGCGTGGTGTACGACGGCCGGTGGTTCTGCCCGCTTCGGGAGAGCCTGCAGGCCGCCATCACCTCGCTGGCCCGACCACTGACCGGCGAGACGGCCGTTCGCCTCTTCAAGGGCACGGCCACCGCGAACCGCCGACGCAGCCCCAACTCGCTCTACAGCCACGCCTTCGCCACCTTCGGCGAGGACGAGGTGTACGACCAGCGGCACGCCGAGGGCTTCATCCGGCTGTTCTCGCTGCCGAGCCGCATCCGCGCCATGCTGGGCCTGGGCCCCAAGGTGAAGGGCGGGGCCGCGCGGTGACGGCGATCTGGCAAGGACGCGTGCAAGGCGGACAGGACGCCCTTTTCCGGACCTTCAACGACAGCCTGCCCTTCGACCGGCGGCTGGTGCAGGAGG
>JBILWQ010000106.1:0-6645 GCA_044369805.1 Phycisphaerales bacterium | reverse complement strand
GCACGGGTGTGGCGAGTTCACCGGAAGCGCACACCCGGTCGAGTGCGGCCAATGCGGCATCGAGTGCCTGTCGCCACGCCTGCACCGCCGAGGCCTCGCTCGCCTGAATCACCTGAAGCGCCTGCGCCGCACGCCCCGCATCGATCGGCGAGAGCAGATCGATCTCGATGGATTCGGGCACTTCGCCCTGGGCGTCGCGACAGGCCCGAAGACGGTCGATGACCTGTCGTGCGGCGATGACCGAGGGATCTCCAGGGCCGCGCGCGGTGAAAAGCGTGATGCCGACCGGCCCCTGCGCCGTGGCGACGGCCCTGCGAAGCGCCTCGATCGGCTCGCCGCGGAACACGGAATGGAGATCGATGCGCGGCGAGGCCGCACCGGGACCGCGAAGGGCGATGCCCGCGACGACCGCCAGCCCGGCGCCCACCATCGCCGCGATGATCCGGGCCCTCCACGCACTCGCCGCGCGCGGTTGCCGCTCCGCATCGGCGCCCATCGCCGCGGCCCACGCCAGGACGAGCGAGGCGATCGCCAGCGTGATCACGCCGCCCAGCGCAAAGCCGCCGCCGGCGCACTCCTGCGCTCGACGGATCGGATCCAGTGCGTAGCCCACTGCCCCGAACCACGGGTCTCCCAACGCCTGCATGGAGCGAGCGACCAAGACCCACGCGCCGATCATCAGGAGCGCCACGACGGAGGCGCCGAGTCCGGACGTCACGATCACGCCGGCAAGCAGGCCCGCCGAGGCGCCCACGCAACCCACCAGCCAGAGGCCCAGCACGCCGGCCACCACCGAGGCAAGGTCCACCGGCGCCGTGGCCATGCAGACCACCGCAAGCAGCACGAAGGCGGTCTGGAGCACCGCCACCGACGCCAGCAGGCCCAACCATGTGCCCCAGAGGGATGCCGATGGCGGCTCGGCGGCTGCCAGCACCAGGTCCCACGTTCCCTCCCTTCGCTCGCGGCTGATGGCCGCAGCACCCAGCAGCGACGCGCCCACCAGCACGCACCAAGCGCCGATCGAGAACGCGGGAGCCAGGTCCACCAGCGTGCCGCCGCCCGGTGGCACCGCCAACAAGGGCAATCCGGCAAGGAGCGCCACGGCCGCCGCCAGCGTCCAGGCACGCGTGCCCACCACCGACTGCCGGAGGTCGCGCCTCGCCGAGGCTCGGAAGGCGCTCAAGCCGTCTCCTCCGAGAGTCGCCTGAAAGCCTCCTCCAGCGGACCGTGCTCGATGTCGAGCCTGCGGATGGCCACGCCGTCGCGAGCGAGCGCCCGCGAGACGCGGCCTCGCACCTCGGGCGTGATCTCCCCTTCGGCCACGACGTCCGTCCACGGGGCATCGGCACATGCCGTGCGTCGGGCGAGCCGAAGGCCGCATTCCTGCAGCGCAGCCTCTGCGCGGATGGGGTCGTCCACCTCCAGTTCAAGACGCGGGCTCACGCCCAGCCGATGCCGGACCTCCGCCGGCGTTCCCGTGGCCATCACCCGTCCACGGTCGAGAACCACCAGCGTGTCGCAGGCGGCCTCCACCTCGGCGAGCACATGGGTGCTGAGCAGGATGGCGGTGCGCCCCTTCAGCGACTGCAGCAGTTCCCGGAAGAGAAGCACCTGCGCGGGGTCGAGGCCGGCGGTGGGCTCATCCAGCACCAGAAGCCGTGGCTCGTGCACCAGGGCGGCCGCCAGGCCCACGCGCTGCCGGAAGCCTCGACTGAGCGCGCCGCACAGGCGTCGCCTCACCTCGCCCAGCTGGCACCGCTGCACCATGTCCGCTACGCGCTCGCGGATGCGGGCCTCGGGAACGCCATGCAGCCGCGCCGACCAGGCCAGACACTCCTCAACCGTGGACGCCCCATGCAACGATGTCCGCTCCGGCAGCCAGCCCATCGAGGCGCGTGCCGACGCGGGATCGCGCCACACGTCATGACCATCGACGAGCACACGGCCCGCGTCCGGCGCCAGGACGCCCACCACCATGCGCAGCGTGGTGCTCTTGCCGGCGCCGTTGGGCCCGAGAAATCCGCAGACCGACCCTGCCTGCACACGCAAGTCCACGCCGGAAACGGCATTCCGCGTGCCGAATCGCTTGATCAGGCCTTCGGCTTGAAGCATGGGGGTCTCGACGGCCGATGAGTGTACGGAAACCGGCTCCCGGCCACCCTAGACTCCTCGCATGCCCCACAGGATCCAGCCCGAAGGCACCTTCGACGCAGCCACGCTGCTCGAGGAGGTTGCCGACGGGCTCGGCGTGGTCGACGCCCAGGGCGAGATCCTCTGGATGAGTGCCCGGCTGGCCGGACAGGATCCCGAGACGCTCCGCAAGTTCGCCGATGCGGCCCGCGAGTGCCTCCGCGAGGGCGACGGCGCGCGGCGGCTGCAGAGCCGTCGCTTCCGTGCGGGCAACCGCAGCTTCGAGGCGCAGGTGTCGCGGCTGGGCCCCGCAGGCGATCGGGCGCTGGCCATGCTGGTGAACGTGTCGCCCAGGCAGCGACTGCTCGACCGCGTGGAGGCGGTCGATGCGGCGGGCGCCTCGCTGCTGGACCTGGATGCGATCATCGTGAACCCGCTGAACGTGGCCGAACGGCTCAAGCTCATCGAGGGCCGGATCGAGCAGGGTCTCCGCGACCTGTTCGGTGCCGCGAACTTCGAGGTGCGGCTGCTCGACCGCAAGAGCCGCGTTCTGGAACTGGTCATCCACCGGGGCATCGAGCCGCTGCCCATCGGCAAGCAGATGAAGGCCGAGGCCGAGGGCCATGGCATCACCGGCTGGGTGGCCAGCACCGGCGAGAGCGTGCTCTGCCGGGATCCGCAGCATGATCCGCGCTACATGCAGGGCCTGCCCGGCTGTCGCTGCGCGCTCACCGCCCCGCTGCTGCTGCACGACCGCGTGGTGGGCACGGCCAACCTCGAGAGCGGCGATCCTCGCGCCTTCGAGGAGGAGGATCGGCTGCTGCTCGAGCTGTACGGACGCTACGTGGCCATGGCGCTCAACATCCTCGACATGCTGATCGTGGAGCGCTACACCACCAATCAGCGCGTCAGCGGGAGTGTGCGCGAGGAGATCGCCGTTCCGGTTCGAAGCGTGCGCGAGTCGCTCGATGCCGCCAAGGCGGCCGCCTCCGGCGAGGTTCTGGAGAGCCTGAACCGCCTCGAGGGACACCTGACGACGCTGGAGCGGCGGCTCAAGGCGGCCAGCGAGGGCTTCCGAGGCGTGCTGGGGGTGGACCGCGTGGAGGGCCCCACCGAAGAGGACAACCTGCTTCAGGGCCGCCGCGTGCTGGTGGTTGACGACGAGGCCGGCATCCGCGAGGCCATCGCCACCATCCTGGGGCAGCATGGCGCGCGAGTGCAGCTCTTCGATTCCGCCAGCGCCGCCATCGATGCGCTGCAGCAGGCGAAGTCGACGGGGGCGGCGTTCGAGCTGGTCCTCTCCGACGTTCGCATGCCGGATCGGAACGGGTACGAGATCTTCCGCGCAGCCAAGGACGCCGACCCCGACGTGCCCGTGATCCTGATGACGGGCTTCGGCTACGACCCGCATCACAGCATCGTGCGCAGCAGTCAGGAAGGGCTGCATTGCTTCCTCTTCAAGCCCTTCCAGGCCCAGCAACTGCTTGACGAAGTGCGGAAGGCCCTCTCGCCGCAGGCGACCGGCCGCGACTGACCTCAGGCGCGGTCCGACAGGAGCACGCGGTCAAGGCCCTCATGGTCCTTCACGATGGCTCCGAAGCGGAGGGCTGTCACGCCCTCCACCAGGCGGCGCACCGCCTCGCCCTGCGACGCGGCCACCTCCACAAGCAGGCGTCCACCGGGCTTCAGCCAGTCACCCACCTGCCGTAGCAGCGGCTCGATCAGACGCAACCCGTCGGGGCCGCCTCGCAGCGCGCTGACCGGCTCGTGTTCGCGCACGTTGGGGGCGCATCGGGCCCATTCGGCATCGCTCACGTAGGGCGGATTGGCGGTGATCAGGTCGAAGGTGCCGAGCTCATCGGGCCGCAGGGCCGCGAAGAGGTCGCCCTGACGGAACTCGATCCGCTCCTGCTGGCCATGCCGGACGGCGTTGCGGGCCGCCAGCTCCAGGGCGGCCGGCACCAGGTCGGTGGCCACCGCGCGGGTCTCCACCGGCGGATGCGGCGCCTCCGCCCAGCCCTTCCGCGGGGTGGTCAGCGCGGCGGTCACGCTCACCGCGATGCAGCCGCCTCCGGTGCAGAGATCGAGCATGCGGAGCGGAGCGGAGCGGGCACGGGCCCAATCCACCGCGAGCCCCACCAGCGTCTCCGTGGCTGGACGCGGAATGAGCGTGCTTCGATCCACCAGGAAACTTCGGGCGTGGAACCAGGTCTCGCCCACCAGGTACTGCACCGGCTCATGGCCGCCGGCCCGCTTCACCAGTTCGCGCAACCGCGCGAGTTCAATCGCGGAAGCCGGACGATCGACCTCCATGTAGAGACGCGTGCGCTCGCAACCGAACACGTGCGCCAACAGGAGTTCGGCGCAGAGGCGTGCCGAATCGACGCGTCGTTCCGAGAGGAAACCTGTGGTCCATTGCAGCAGCCGCCGGGTGGTCCACGGGCCTTCGGTTTCGGCGGTGGACGCGGCAGTCATGGAGCGCCAGTCTAGGTGCCCACGGCCAGCACGCCGCGTAAGCAGGCTTCGCGGAGCGTGGGCCGGGTTCGCTATCATCTTCACCCCCGGTGGGAACCCAAGGAGCCATTATGTCGGACGTGCAGAACTTCCTCGAGAGCCTGGCGCAACGCGTCCGCACGCATGACGTGTTCGGCGATGTGCGCGTGCTCGACGGCCGGCTGCGCTGCGATGCCCGCGACGCCGCGGCGCCCGCCTGGTACGCGGTGGAGAGCGACGGGCGGGACTGGGTGGTCAGCCTCAGCACCGCGGACCGCTGGCTGAGCGAGAGCATCGAGACCGATCTCCTGCACTTCGGCGACCCTCTGGAGGAGTTGATCGAGGAGGAGCTGGTGGAACTCGGCGGCGAGGGCCCCGTGCCGGCGCCCAAGCACTACCGTGCCGATGACCGAACCTACGTGTTCCGCAACACGGTCACGGTATCGACGGATCTCGAGAATTCCCTGGAGCGCGTGGGCCTCTGGCTTCTGGCCTATGAGGCCGCCTTCAGGAACCTGGGCGACATGGCCGGGGGCGACGAGGAATAGCGTGTCCCGCAAGGTGCTGATGCTGGGCTGGGAATTTCCCCCGTTCATCTCGGGCGGACTTGGCACGGCCTGCTACGGCCTGACCAAGGCGCTCGACCGCCGCGGCGACGAGGTCACCTTCGTACTGCCCAAGCATGTGCAGGCCACGTACGCCAGCCACGTCGACCTGATCAGCCCCGGCTCGGTGCCCGTCCACCCTTCCCTGCCGCCTCCGGCCGCGGTGACGCAGCCGAGGAACGCGGAAGCCGCGGCTTCGACCGTGATTCCGGTGGAGACGCTGGAGCGAGTCCGCCAGGCGCTGACCCGTGTCACCACCCTGGGCCTGCCCATCACGGCGCCCGCACCCTACAGCAGCAGCCTTCCGCCGGCCGTGCTTCGCCTGGCTCTCGAATCGGCGGCCATGCGTCGCGTGCTGAAGCTGCCGGAGACGCTCGACCCCCAGGTCAGGTCGGCACTCATGGCGGAACTGGCGGTGCAGGACTCGGTGCCCGAGTCGGGAGGCCGCGGCGCGGAGCAGTTCCACGCCCGCAGCAGCGACTACGGCGGCGACCTGCTGGCGGAGGCGGAGCGATACGCCCGGTTCTGCGTGGCGGCCACGCGTGGCATGGCCTTCGACGTGATTCACGCCCACGACTGGCTCACCTATCCCGCCGGGCTGGCGGTGGCCCGGATGACGGGCAAGCCCCTCGTGGTGCATGTGCACAGCACGGAGTTCGACCGCAGCGGCGAGCACGTGAACCAGCCCATCTACAACATCGAGCGCCGTGGCATGCATGGTGCCGTGCGGGTGATCACGGTCAGCATGCTCACCCGCAACCTGTGCGTGAACCGCTACGGCGTGAATCCCGACAAGATCGACGTGGTGTACAACGGCGTCGACCTGGATCCGCGGGCCGCGGGCGTGGAACCCATCCGGCAGGGCGAGAAGGTGGTGCTGTACTTCGGTCGCATCACCATGCAGAAGGGCCCGGAGTACTTCATCGCGGCGGCCAAGCGGGTGCTCGACGTGATGGACGGGGTGAAGTTCGTGGTGGCCGGCAACGGCGACCAGGCCCAGCGCATGATCGAGATGGCGGCCGCCATGGGCATCGGCAACAAGGTGCTGTTCACCGGCTTCCTGCGCGGCAAGGACATCCAGAAGGTGTTCAGCATCGCCGACCTGTACGTCATGCCCAGCGTGAGCGAGCCCTTCGGCATTGCGCCGCTCGAGGCCATGGGCCACAAGGTGCCGGTGATCATCAGCCGCACGAGCGGCGTGGGCGAGATCCTGACCAACGTGCTCAAGTGCGACTTCTGGGATGTGGATGACATGGCCAACAAGATCGTGGCCGTGCTGCGACACCCCCCGCTGCAGCGCACCCTTCGGGACAGTGGCTACTTCGAGGTCCGCGGCATCACCTGGGACGGTGCCGCGGCGAAGGTGAGCGCGGTATACGACCGGGCGATGGCTGCGGTCAAGGCGAAGTAGCGTCAG
>JBILWQ010000104.1:0-6702 GCA_044369805.1 Phycisphaerales bacterium | reverse complement strand
CGGCTTCCCTCGTGGGCGTAGATCACGCTGCGACTGGCGGTCACCAGCGCACCCTGACCCCGCGCATCGAAGCAGGCGAGCACGTCATCCAGCCGACCGCCCTGCGCGCCGAACCCGGGCACCAGGAAGGGCGTGTGCGGCATGCGGGCCCGCAGCGCAACGGCATCGTCGGCCTTCGTGGCGCCCACCACCGCACCGATCGCGCTCCAGCCCGAGGCCCCCAGGCAACCAGCGCCGGCCTCGCTGACCATGTCGCCCATCAGCTCGGCCACCGTGCGACCGTCGACCAGCCGCCGCGTCTGCACCGCATCGCCCGAGGCGTTGCTGGTGCGCACCAGCATGAACACCCCCAGGCCGGCCTTCACGAAGGGCTCGAAAGCGTCGCTGCCGAGATAGGGACTGGCCGTGACCCAGTCGCAGGGCAGCGGCCCAGCCGCTCCCGCCGCGTAGTGCTGGCTGCTGATTCCGATGTCGCCTCGCTTCCAGTCCAGGATCACCAGGAAGCGTCCCCTCGCCGCATGCAGGCACCTCTCCAGCGCGGCCACGCCGGAACTGCCCCATCGCTCGAAGCAGGCGGACTGGAACTTCACCGCCGCCGCAAAGGGCTCCACCGCATCCAGCAGCCGAAGGCACCAGCCCTCGATCGCGGCGACCGGTTCACCGGATCGACACGCCTCGGGAAGCCGATCCACCACGGGATCGATGCCGATGCAGGCGGGACCGCCTCGCGTGCGAACCCACCAGGCCAGGGCATCACCGGGATTCGAGGGTCGACTCATGATCGTCATGCTACCTCTGCCCACCAACGCACCTGCGGCCTACCATGCCGCCCCGATGAGCGAGGATCGCCACGAGCCCGCCCCGAAGTCGCTGCACCTGGACCGCCAGCGCGGGCTGCACGTCACCTTTCACGACGGCACCACGGCCTTCCTCTCGCTGGCCCTGCTGCGCAGCCAGAGTCCAAGTGCCGAGGCCCGTCACGAGCGCGAGGCCGCCGCCCGCAATCCGCTGCATGTGCTCTCGCCGAGGGCCACGCAGGCCGGTCCGCTGGCCGCCGAGGGCGCGGAACTGGTGGGCCACTACGCCATCCGCATCCGCTTCAACGACGGGCACGACACCGGCCTCTACGGCTGGCGACTGCTGCGGGAGCTGGCGGACCGCGCTCCGAGCGATGGCTCAGGCGCAAACCGCGACGGGCATTGATCTTGACGCGGCATCCCGCCCGCTCGCGCGGCGGCCCAGGCGTTCATGACGCGAAATTCCTGTTGCCGGAGCACCGATCGGGCCGATGCCTGAGGACCGCCCAAGGCGGCCAAACCAGCATCTTTCTCCCCTCCGCCCCGTCGATCACGAAATGCGTCGACGGGGTTTTCACATCCGGGCTGCGCGTGGTACCCCACGCACCATGCGCCGACTGATCGCCTGCCTCGCCTTCCTGTCGCTGGCCGCCACGCCGCCGTCGTTCCTGCGAGAGGGCGATGCCGCCATCGACGAGCAGGTCACCACCGTGCCCACGCCGCCGAGGCCGTTCTGCATCGCCATCCTGCCGGACCGCACCACCGGTCGCGACTGGGGCCTGCCCTACCTGCGCGCGGCGGTCGATGACCTGAACCGAATCCAGCCCGATGCGGTCTTCACCGTGGGCGACATGATCCAGGGCTACACGCGCAATCCCGCCGAGTGGGACCGTCAGGCCAACCAGTGGAAGGAGATCGTGGCGGGTCTGCGCGTGCCGCTCTTCCCCGTGGCGGGCAACCACGACGTCATCGGTGGCAGCCGCAGGCCTGGCGACGACACCTTCGGGCAGCGCTACCTGCGCACCTTCGGTCCGCTGCGCTACATGGCCGAGCTGGATGGCGCCACGGTGATCGCGCTGTTCAGCGACGAGGCCTACGGCGACGGCGGCGTGAAGCTGGGCGACGGCCAGCTGGGCTGGCTGAAGACATGCCTGGAGCGCGCGAAGGCGCGCGGCAAGCCGATCATGGTGGTCATGCACCGTCCGCTCTGGCGAACGGGCGGCGTGAAGTGGTTCGATCGCGTGCATCCCGCGCTGGTCCAGGCAGGGGTGGACCTGGTGCTGGCCGGACACTTCCACAGCATGCAGGACGATGGCGTGCGTGACGGGATCCGCTACGCCATCGTGGGCACGTGCGGCGGAAGCATCGACCAGCACCCGCTGGCGGGACAGCTCCAGCACCTGAGCTTCGTGCAGGTCCAGCCCGACGGCTCGGTGGAACTCTTCCACCAGCCGGCGGGCCTCACCTTGCCGCCGGATTTCGTGGTGCGCGAGGACCAGGATCGGGTCTACGCACTGCGGGAGAAGCCGGGCTCCGTGCGCTTGCAGGGTTGCCTGCCCGATCCGATCGATCCCGCCTCGCCCCTGCAGGGCAGCGTCACGCTGGAGCTGAAGAACCCGCTCGACCGTCCCATCGAGGTCTTCGCGTCGCTCTACACCGAACCCAGGCCCTGGCCGGTCGATGGACAGCTCTTCGTGAGCCGCACCGGGATCGACGCCTTCAATCCGCACACGGTGGACGCCGACACCGCCTATCGCATGGAGCCGATCGGTCCCGTGCAGGTGCCCGCCGGAGGCCAGGCCTCGGTGCCGCTGCGCTTCAGCTGGCCCCGGGCCAGCGGTCCGGTGTCACCTCCAACCATCCAGGTACGTGCGGTCTTCACCGACTCCAAGGGCCGCCAGGTGCCCGTCTACCTGTGGAAGCGGCCCGCCATCGCCCGGACCCTGCGCCTGCCCACAGGTGGCGAGCAGCCGCCGGCGGAGTGCATTGCGTGGCCCATCCACGCGTGGGAACCGTCGCCCTACGACACGCTCGAGCCGGACCCCTCGCTGCGGACATGGCTCACGGATGGAGGTCGCACGCTGTGTGCGCGATTCGAGGTCCCGGATGCCCAGCAGGCCACGGCTTCGCCGGAGGCGCCGCCTGCTCCGGAGCGCCGCCTCCGCGATCCCTCGGGCGATGCCGTGCTGCTGCGATGGACCGATGCCAAGGGCGAGGTGACGGTGGTGGCCGAGCCCTTCACGCCGTGGTCCGCATGCACCCGTGACGGACTGGCCGCCAAGGTCACCTCGGGCGTCCTCCAGCCTTCCGGTTGGTGGGCCGAAATCCGGATCCCCCTCCTGCAGGGCCCTGCCACGGCCCTGAACGCGGGCGTTGCGGACAATGACCAGACCTATCACACCCAGTGGCGGTGGCTTGCCCCCGCCGACCATCCCGCCGGGATCGTCGCATCCCCGCAACCTTGACGGCTGCACCCCTCGAACGCTTCAATACTTCCACTTCGCTCATCCGCAAACCCCAGGAGACACCGATCATGAAGACCCGCAGCATGCTCACCCTGACCGCCACCGCCGCACTGCTCGCCCTGACCGCCTGCGGCGGCGGCGACAGCACCCCCGGCGCCAAGTCCATGACCGTGCGCCAGCAGGACACCAGCAAGAAGGCCGGTGCCCCGACCGGTGACACGGGCACCATGAAGATGCAGGAAGGCAATGAGGTGCCCAAGAGCGGCGCCAAGAAGCCCTGACCTTTCCAGTTGAACCCGGAACGAACGCAGGGCCCCGAGCGATCGGGGCCCTGTTCGTTGGCGAGATCAGTCGGTTTGCCGAAGTGCGCTGCGGTGGCGACGGACCCACTCGAGTGCGCCCGCCGACACGCGGTGCTCGTCCGCGCCGGCATGCGAGAGGTGCTCCTGGATCGCGGCATAGACCAGCCGGAAGGCCTCGCGAGGATTGCCGGAACGCTCCAGCTCCTGCGCCAGGCGTTCCCGGCCGATGGCCGGATCGAAGAGATCCTCGATGCGGATGGCCTTGGCGCCAGGACGCATGGCCGCAGCCAGACGGACGTCGCAGACCTCGGCCAGCATGGATCCCGTCCAGTGCAGTTCCTCGATGGTGTTCTGCTTGTCGAGCCTGGCCGCCCGGCGGAACTCGTCCGTCTCGCGCATCGCCAGGTCACGGAGCTCGCGTGGCAGCAGCAGCTTGACCGCCAGACCGTGGTGCTGCAGGAAGCGGCCCGAGAGCATGGGCCAGACCAGTCGCTTCATGCGCTGCGGATCGCCGGCCACCGAGGCGGGCTCATCCACCCGATCCACCAGCACCACCATGCTGCCGTATCCCAGGTGCTCGACCACGCGGAAGAGCCGGTCCAGCATGGCGTAGCGGCTGTCCTCGTCACGGTCCTGCGGAAGCGAGGTCTCCACGGTCTCGAGCGGCAGGCTGTGCAGGCTGCCCCGGAATCCACGGCCGTCACGCTGCAGCACGCGAACGCATCGGGAGAGTCGGCGCGCCACGCGGGCCACGCGGGCGGTGCGCAGCATCCAGAGCCAGCCCAGCGCGGCACCGCAGGCCAGCAGCAGTCCACCGGGCACCACGAAGGACCACCGCGGCGGCTGCCCGGCGCCCAGCAGCGCCATCACGCCTCCCAGCCCCAGCAGCAGCAGGCTCCACGTGGCGGCCAGCGCAGCGCCGCTCGAACCGCCCAGCCGCAGGGCCCCTCGCAGCCGTCGCGTGCGGCGCACGGCGGCCGAAGGATGGTCGTAGACGGCCTGCAGCGCCAGCAGGTCGCGGCGGATCGCCCGGGGCGCCTTGCGCAGGGCTCGACGCAGGTTGCCCACTCGGATCTTCTCGCGTGCGGGCGCACCAAACACCTGGTCCACGATCGCGGGAACCACGCGATGGAGCATGGCGTCGATGTGGTCGCTCAGCCGGATCCCCTCGATGGCGGCGGCGGGGTCCCGAAGGCCGTCATGCCGGAGGATCGCCTGCAGCATTCCGTCCAGATCGTCGTGCTCGATCACCAGGGCCCTGAGCTGCCCGCGACGCTCGTTCCACGCCGCCAGCGCCGCCTCCATCTGGAGCCGGATCGCGGTCTTGCCCGACCCGCGCTCGCCGAAAACCACCGTGGGCGAGGGATGCCCCGGATCCCCCAGGATCTTGGCGAAGTCCGGATGGCGCCAGCCGCCCCCCGCGCGCCTGAGCACCGCATCCTGAACGGCGTCCTCCGCCGCGAAGGGGTTCAGGGCCAGGCCATGTCGTTCAAGGAACTCTTCGGCGTGCATGGAGGCCTCAGTGCGCCACCCGCTTGCCCAGCAGCGGACTCAGCTGTTCGACCATGCGAGCGGTCATCGCCGCACTGCCGCTCTCCAGGTTCAGGCGCAGCAGCGGCTCGGTGTTGCTCAGCCGAACGTTGCACCACCAGTCACCGGCATCCAGGCTCAGACCATCGAGCTCATGGCACTTCGCCTTTGGCCACGCCTTGCGGAGCGCCTTGAGCGCTCCCTGCTTGTCCTCGTTCTCGAAGTTGATCTCGCCACTCTGGTGGAATCGCTGGAAGGGCTTCACCAGGGCCGACAGCGGCTTGCCCCCCTCGGCCATGGCATTCACCGCCGCCACGAAGGCGCGCGCCCCGCTGTCGGTGTCGAACATGTCCGCGAAGTAGAAGTGGCCGCTCAGCTCGCCACCGATGGGGGCCTTCACCTCGGCCAGCTTCGCCTTCATGAACACGTGGCCCACGCGGCTCTCCACCGGCACGCCGCCCGCGGCGCGAATCGCCTCGGGCACGGCGCGGCTCGAGCGGAGGTCGTACACCACGCTGCTGCCGGGATGCCGCCGGAGCACGCCCCCCACCATGGCCGCCAGCAGCAGGTCGCAGCCCACGCTCCGCCCCTGCTCGTCGACCACCATGCAGCGGTCGGCGTCGCCGTCGAAGCAGACGCCCAGGTCGGCCTTCTGGCGGAGCACCCCTTCCTTCGTCTGGGCCAGGTTCGCCTCGACCAGCGGGTTCGGCTCGTGCACGAACTCGCCGGTGCTGTTGTCGAAGTTGATCCGCTCGATCCTGAGTCCCTTCACGCCATCGAAGAGCTTGGGGACCATGGTGCCCGCCATGCCGTTGCTGGCGTCGATCACCACCTTCAGCGTCACCCGGCCATCCAGGATGCGCGGATCCAGCAGACGCAGGAGATGCTCGCGATAGGGCGCCCACAGGTCGCGTGCCTCGCGTCGCCCGCCTCGCGGCTCGAGCTTCTCCCGCTCCACGAGCGCGGCCAGTCGCTGGATCTCCGCCAGGCCCGTGTCCTGCCCCACGGGCCTTGCCTTGAGCCTGCTGATCTTGAAGCCGTTGTATTCGGCAGGGTTGTGGCTGGCGGTCACCTGCACGCCACCCGCGCAGCCCAGGTGGTTGATGGCGAAGTAGACCATCGGCGTGTCCACGAGGCCCAGGTCGATCACCCCGGCGCCGAAATCCTGCATGCCCTGCATGAGCGCGTCTGAGAGCGCGGGGCTGCTCTTGCGCATGTCGCGTCCCACCGCGATGTGCCGCATCATGGGATCGTCGTGACCCGCGGCCGCGGCCTGGCCGAGCAGGAACTCGGCCGTGGCGTAACCGATCTGCCACGCCAGCCTCTCGTTGAGCGGCTTGGGGTAGGTCGCGCGGACGTCGTAGGCCTTGAAGACTTTGCCGAGCATGGTTCCGGGGGCTCCAGAGGGGCGATTCCCGTCGATCCTAAGGGATTGGAATTGCCGTTGCCGCCGGACGCGGGCTCCGTTAGACTGGCCGGTTCGCGCCGTGGGCCTCTGGCCACCGGCTCGACGCCCCCCAAGGCCGTGGACGGGGAGCGGCACTTCGGTGCCTGCCGCGTGGCGGCACCTCGCATCGTGACCAAGCGCCCTTCATGCGGCCCGATCCA
>JBILWQ010000284.1:0-3171 GCA_044369805.1 Phycisphaerales bacterium | reverse complement strand
TGCGCGCCGCGATGCCCGGATCCTCGAAGCACTCGTGCTCCATCACATGGCACCAGTGGCAGGTGCTGTAGCCGACGCTCACCAGCAGCGGCACGTCGCGGCGCCTCGCGTCCGCGATCGCCGCCTCGCACCAGGGCCACCAGGGCACCGGATTCCCGGCGTGCTGCCGCAAGTAGGCGCTTCGCGACTCGCCGAGCCGGTTGCGGACGTCGAAGTGGCCCACGGTCACAGCACCCGGGTGGCGCGAGGGTAGCTGCCGAGCACCTGGATGGATGCCACGTGCGCCTGGGCCCTCGCCATCGCCCGCTGCACCCGCTCATCCCTCTCATGAGCGTTCACGTCCACGAAGAACGTGTAGCTGAAGTTCTCCCGCTGGCTCGGCCGCTTGTCCAGGTGCCCCAGGTTCAGGCCCTCGTCACGGAAGGCCACCAGCACGTCCACCAGCGCGCCAGGCCGGTCGGCCGTGGTGAACATGAGCGTGGTGCGGTCATCCCCGCTGGGCTGGGCGCTCTCGCGGCCGAGCACCAGGAAGCGAGTGATGTTGTTGGGGCGGTCCTCGATCCCCTCGAAGAGCACGTTCAGGCCGAAGACCTGTCCGGCCAATGCGCCGCCGATCGCCGCGGTCGACGGATCCCGCAATGCCTCCTCGGCCGCGGCAGCGGTGCTGGACATGGGCACCAGCTGCACCCCCGGGAATCGCCGCTGCAGCCACCGCCGGCACTGGGCGAAGACCTCGCCGCGCGACGCGATCCGCCGGATGCCCTCTGGCGGCCCCGATCCCAGCAGGCACTGCTTCACCAGGATCATGGTCTCCGCGCAGATCCGCACGCTGAAGGACTGAAACGCGTCGAGCGTGTCCAGGATGGCGCCACCGATCGCGTTCTCGTAGGGCACCAGTCCGTGGTGGCATCGGCCCTTCTGCACCTCCTCGAACACGGCATCGATGCCCTCGAGCTCCGCCAGTTCCACGCTGCTGCCGAAGTGACGCACCGCCGCCAGGTGGCTGAAGGTGCCTCGGGGCCCGAGGAAGCCCACGCGCAGCGGAAGCTCCAGCCCGAACGAGCCACTCATCAACTCGCGCCAGATCGCCTCGACGGTGCGGTCCGAGAGCGGCCGGTGATCCATGGCGAGCAGACGGTCGAGCACCTCCTTCTCGCGGTGCGGCGCGTAGATGGGGATGCCCTTCTCGCGCTTGGCCTTGCCCACCTCCACCACGATGCCCGCCCGCTCCCGCAGCAGCGTCAGGATGCGGCCATCGAGATCGTCGATGCGGGCCCGAAGGCCGGGAAGGCCGCTTTCCGCTGGAGGCTGGGTCATGACTGGCGGCGAAGATAGCGGTCTGCCGATAGGTCTCCCATGGAGGCGACCGCCGCCATCCCGGTCTGGCTTGCGCCCGTGGTCGCCATGGCGATCGGCGGCGTGCTCTGGGCCTTCGGTGCACGCGTGGCCAGGCACGCGGTGCTTGCCGTGGGATTCGCCGCCGGCGTGCCCTGCGGGGCCTTGGTGGCTGGCTGGCTCGACTGGCCAATCCTCCCGGGAGTGGTCGGTGCCGTGCTGGGCGCGTTCGCCGGCCTGCTGCTCGCCCGCCTGAGCTACCGGCTCATGCTGATCGCCATCATCACCTGTGCGGCAGGCCTGATCGGCGCCGTGATCGGTGCGGCCGTGGTCGACGGCGGGCTCGCCGCCGCCAGCGGCGAGCGGTCCGTCGCCGCGGCCCGAGCGCGCGCCGCTGAACTCGCCGAGACCATGGCCCGCGAGATGCGGAGCGAGTCGTCGGAGGCTTCTCCGGCGGCCGCCTCATGGGAGGCCTCGCGCCGGTTCTGGTCCACGCTCGATGGACCCGAACGCACGCTGGTGCTCGCGGCCACGCTCGCCTGTGCGGTGGGTGGCCTTGCGCTGGGCCTCTTCCTCTCCTCCATGGCGGAGGTCGCCGCCACCTCGATCCTGGGCAGCATCCTGCTGTCGTGGGGCCTGGCTCAAACCCTCGGTGCGTCGGGGCCCAGCGCGGCGGCATGGTCGCTGGCCACCGTGGTGCTGGCCACGGCGGGCATGGCCGTGCAGTCGCTGAGCCGCTCGTCGCCGCGATCCGACCCGCCCGCCTCGCCCGCCCCCACGGGCTGACATCTGGCGTCCGCTTCTGCGACACTGCACGCATGGATGACTTCGTGTTCCGCGACGGATCGCTGCATGCGGAGGCGGTGCGACTGAGCCGCCTGGCCGAAAGGGCGGGCACGCCCACCTTCGTCTACAGCGCAGCCACGCTGCGCCGGCATGTGCAGACCCTGAAGTCCGCCTTCGCCGAGCTGGATCCCCTGGTGTGCTTCAGCGTGAAGAGTTGCCCGAATCTGGGCGTGCTGCGGACCGTGGCCGACGCGGGCTGCGGCATGGATGTGGTCAGCCCGGGGGAACTGCAGCGTGCCCTGGCTGCGGGCGTGCCTGCCGCGCGGGTCGCCTACGCGGGCGTGGGCAAGACCCGGCAGGCGATCGAGGAGGCGGTGACGCTGGGGGTGGGCTGCATGAACATCGAGAGTGCGGAGGAACTTGAACTGGTGGCGCGTGTCTGCGCGGAGTTGCGCAGGCCCGCCTCGCTGGCCCTTCGGCTGAACCCCGACGTGGACGCGGGCACGCACCGACACACCACCACCGGCGTGCGGACCACCAAGTTCGGGGTGGGCGTGGAGCGGGCCGAGGAGCTCTTCGACCGCCTCCGCGATCACAGCTTCGCGCGGCTGGAGGGCCTGCACCTGCACATCGGCTCGCCCGTGCTCGATGCCGGGCGTTACACCGCGGCCCTTCGCATCACCCTCGATCTGCTCGAGCGGCTCCAGCGTCGGGGACACGCGGTCCGCGTGATCGACCTCGGCGGCGGCTTCGGTGCCGACTACGAGAGCGGGCAGTCCCCCTCGCCGGGCGACTACGCGGCCGCCATCGTGCCACTGATGCGGCCGCTCCGCCAGCGTGGCGTGCGCTTCCTGCTGGAACCCGGCCGCTTCATCGCCGCCAACGCGGGAGTGCTGCTGGTCCGGGTGATCCGCGTGAAGCGCGAGGCGGGCAAGACCTTCGTGATCTGCGATGCGGGCATGAACGCCCTGCTGCGCCCGAGCCACTACGACGCGTTCCACTTCGTCTGGCCGGCGGAGCCCCGCGATGGACGCGTGCCGCAGCGCAGGG
>JBILWQ010000102.1:0-6754 GCA_044369805.1 Phycisphaerales bacterium | reverse complement strand
TCCCGACCGACGCTCCAAGTTCGAATTCTGGCAGGGATCTGCCGCCATCGACCACCGTGGCCGAGGCCACGCTGCGCATGCTCACCGAGCTGGCCGAGTCCTCACCCAAGCCACTCGTGATGTCGGAGGCGTTGGCCGCCATGGAGCGGTTGGGTGCCGACGAGCCCATGGCCCAGCTGGCTGCGGGTGCCGCCACGCTGGGCCTTCGCCTGGTGCATCGAAGGCTCGCCGCGGCCGATGCGGTGTGGCTGGCCGAGGACGCCATGCCGGTGCTGGGCTGGTCCGAGCGGAACCGCGAGTGGCTCTCCGTCCGTCGGCACGGCTTCCTGCGTCCGGTGGTCTGGCGAAGCGGTTCTCCCGAGGGTGACGGTGAACCCATGAGCCGCGGCGATCTGGTCCGGCTCCTCGGGGCCTCGAGCGCGGCTGAGCCGGTGGACTTCGCGCTGGTGCTGCCGGAGCGGCCCGCGGAGGCCATGCATGACATGCATGCCCACGCCGAGCATGGCGAGGGCATGACCCCCATCCGAAGGCTGCTCGCGCTCATGAAGCCCGAGGCGCCCGAGTTCTGGGCCATCACGGTCTTCAGCGCCATCACCGGCCTGCTGGCGCTGGCGCTACCGCTGGCCGTGAACGGCTTCATCAGCAATCTCTCCTTCGGCACCCGCAGCGGTCCGTTCCTGCAGGCGCTGGTGGCCATTGCGCTGGTGCTGTTCCTCTGCCTCGCGGCGGCTGCGGTGCTCCGCGCCATCCAGCATGTGGCGGCCGAGGTGATCCAGCGACGCATCTTCGTGCGACTGGTCGCGGACCTGGCGCACCGGCTTCCGTCGGTGGACATCGGAAGGCTGGACGGCGTGCACGTGCCGGAACTGGTGAACCGCTTCCTCGAGGTGGTCACGCTGCAGAAGGCCGCGGCGCTCATCATGCTCACCGGCATCAACCTGGTGCTGAGCGCCGCCATCGGCCTGACGGTGCTGGCCTTCTACCACCCGTTCCTGCTCGGGCTCGCGGTGCTGCTGCTCATGGCGATCGCGGGCATCGTGTTCCTGGCGGGTCGCGGCGCGGTGCCCACCAGCATCGAGGAATCCCGGCGCAAGTACGAGGTGGTGGCGTGGCTGGAGGAACTCGCGCGGCATCCGCGTCTCTTCAAGGGTCCGGGCGGAACGGACCTGGCGGTGGCCCGCGCCGACGATCTGGCGCGCGGCTACCTGGAGTCGCGCCGTCGCCACTTCCGCGTGCTGCTTCGGCAGATCGGCGGGCTGCTGGCGCTCGAGGTGGCCGCGGGCACGGTGCTGCTGGGTGTGGGCGGATGGCTGGTGCTGAACCAGCAGCTCACGCTCGGCCAGCTGGTGGCCTCCGAGATCATCGTCTCCGCCATCGTGGCCGCCATCGCCAAGCTGGGCAAGCAGTTCGAGGCCTGGTACGACGCCGTGGCGGGCGTGGACAAGCTGGGCTACCTGGTCGATCTGCAGGTGGAGCGTCAGGGCGGCGACACCGTGCAGGGCAGCGGCGGCATGGCGGTGGAGGTGCACGACCTGGCGCTCGACTACCCCGGACAGCCGGCATCGCTCGGTGACCTCAGCCTGCACCTCGATCCGGGCGAGCGGGTCGCTTTGCTGGCCTCGCTGGGCAGCGGAACCAGCATGCTGCTGGAGATCATGCTGGGCTACCGCACCCCCGCGGACGGCACGGTCGAGGTGGAGGGGCTCGATGTGCGGAACTGGAACCTGGCGTCGCTTCGCGAGCAGGCAGTGCTGCTGCGCGAGGGCGACCTCTTCGCGGGCACCATCGCCGACAACCTGCGCATGGGCCTGCCTGGCGTCACGCTGGCCCGCCTGCAGGCCGCGATCGATCGCGTGGGTCTTGGCCCGGTCATCGCCACGCTTCCCCAGGGTCTGCAGACCCAGCTGGTGCCGGGCGGTCTTCCGCTCACCAGCCGGCAGCGGTTGCGGCTGCTGGTGGCCCGCGCCGTGGTCATGCGGCCGCGCCTTCTGCTGGTGGACGAGATGCTCGATGGCCTCGATGAGGCCACCACCGACACGCTCTGCGGCGTGCTCTCGGATGCAGGCACGGACTGGACGGTGCTGCTGGCCACGCGGGATCCGCGCGTGGCGGCCCGCATGAATCGCGTGATCGATGCCGACGCCGTGCGGAGGGCGGCAGGCCATGACTGACCCAAGGCTGGGCGATTGGCGAGCTCCTGAACTCCCGGCCATCGCCGGCGCTGGCTCGCCGCGCGGCATCCGCATTCTGGCCCGTCTCATGGCCGTCGCCAGTGCGCTGATCGTGGCGGGCGCGTTCGTGCTGCCGTGGCAGCAGTCGGTGCGGGGCACGGGCCGGGTGATCGCCTTCAATCCCCTGGATCGGCGCGTGAACGTCGAGGCCCCGGTGCAGGGTCGCGTGCGGCGCCTGCACGTGGTCGAGAACCAGGTGGTCAAGAAGGGCGAGCCGCTGGTCGAGCTGCAGGACAACGATCCGAACCTCATCAACAACCTGCGGCTGCAGCACGACGCAGCCATCGCCCGGCGGGCTGCGGCCATCCAGCGCGTGGAGGACCTGAGCCAGCAGATCCAGAGCCTCGAACTGGCCAGACCGCAGGCCGTGGCCTCGGCGGAGCAGCGGGTGAAGGCCGAGGAGTTCCAGTTGGAGGCCAACCTGCTCAACTACCGGCGGTTCGCCCAGCTGGTCGAGACCGGCGACGTGTCGCGACGCGACTACGAACTTGCCCGTCTGGCCAAGGACAGTTCCGAGGCCAACCTGGCCGCGGCCAAGGCCGTGCTCGAGCGCACCGGCCGCGAGTACGACGCGAACATCGCCTCCACCAAGGCCAGCCGCGGCAACGCCGAGGCGGACGCGGCGGCGGCGGCACGCGAGGTGGCGGCGATCGACATCCAGATCAACCAGAGCAGCCAGCAGGTCATCGAGGCGCCCCGCAATGGCATCGTGCTCAGCGTGGCGGTGAACGAGGGCATGTTCCTGCGGCCGGGTTCGCCCATCTGCGTGGTCATTCCCGAGGCCGAGGATCGCTTCGTTGAAGCCTGGGTGGATGGCATGGACATGCCGCTCATCACGCCGCGGCACGCCGGCCCGGATGGCGAGACGATTCCCGGAAGCCGAGTTCGGCTTCAGTTCGAGGGTTGGCCCGCGATCCAGTTCGTGGGCTGGCCCAGCGTGGCGGTGGGCACCTTCGGCGGCGAGGTCATCGCGGTGGATGCGGCCGACGATGGTCGGGGCAGTTTCCGGATCATCATCGCGCCGGATTCCGATGATGACCGCTGGCCGGGGGCCAGGTTCCTTCGCCAGGGCGTGCGTGCGAAGGCGTGGGTGCTGCTGCGACAGGTGCCGCTCTGGCTGGAGCTCTGGCGACAGCTCAATGGCTTCCCGCCGGTGGTCGGCGACACCGAACCCGGGAAGTGAACGAGCCGCCCGCGCGTACACTTCGAGTTCCATGGCGGCGCCTCGCTTCCTGATCGAGAGCCTTCCGGCTGCGGGTGCGGTGGCGTGGCTGGACCGCGACGAGGCCCGCCATGCGCTGGGCAGTCGCAGGCTGGCCGAGGGTGATCCGGTGGAACTCGTCGATGGTCGCGGTGGGGTGGCCCTGGCCCACCTGGGCCGTGATCGCGATCACGCCGGCAACCTGGCGGCGGTGGTGGCCGAGGTGCGCCGGAGTCCGCGACCCTCGCCGGTCCTGCACGTGGCATCGGCCGTGCCCAAGGGCGACCGCCTGGGCACCATGCTCGATGCCATGGGCGAGCTGGCGGTGACCAGCTTCACGCCGCTCGACTGCGATCACAGCGTCACGCCGGCGGCGAAGGTGGCCGGCGACCGCGCGGCGCGAATCCTGGCCGAGGCCATGAAGCAGAGTCGTGGCGCGTGGCTGACCGAATTGCATGTGGCCAGTGATCCCGTCGAGTTCGCACGAGCGGCCGCCGGCCAGGGATGGCGCACGATCATCCTGGATCCGGGCGGTCGCCCGCTGCCGGAGGTTTCTGCGGGGGCCTCGGCCGTGGCGGTGCTGGCGGGACCCGAGGGGGGTTTCTCCGAGGTCGAGGTGCAGGGCATGCGCGATGCGGGCGCGGTTCCCGCGTCTCTCGGCTGCACCGTGCTCCGTGTGGAGCTGGCGGTGGCGGTCGCCTGCGGCATGCTTCGCGCCGCGTCCGCGTGAATGGACCGTACCGGGGTCGAACCGGTAACCTCCGCCTTGCAAAGGCGGCGCTCTCCCAATTGAGCTAACGGCCCGCGAGCGCATCAGTATACGAAACGACCCGCAGGAGGCCCTGCGGGTCGTGGTGCTTCGGGACTGGAGGCCGGTGTCACTTGTTGGCCGGCGCGACCTGGGATTCCCTGCGGATGGTCAGGATGTCGATCGTCCCCGGGTCGATGATGTTCACCTTCAGCGCCTCGTCGAAGCGCTGCGAGCCGCGGATGCCCACCAGCGTGCCCAGCATGGTGCTGAGGGCATTGGCGTCCTTCACCGTCACGTAGGCATTCGTCATGCCGCTGGCCGGGTCGGTCAACCTGAAGAGCAGCGGCAGGCGATCACCGTTGTAGACGGTGCTTGCGTTCAGCACGCCCACGGCGGTGTAGTCGGCCCGGCCCTCCATGGCGATCCGCAGCGCCTTGAGCCGATCATCATCCTTGCCGGTGGCTGCCTGCACGCGCTTCGCCTCCTGGATGCCCCTCTGGATCTCGCCCTGGATCTCGAGCTGCTTCACGCGGGTGGCGCTCATGGCCTTGATGTCGCTCTCGGCGGCCGGGTCGGCGGCCAGCATCTCGTAGCGCGATTTCAGCGCACCGATCTCGGCCGATTCCTGTGGCTCCGCCTTCACCTTGGCCCAGGTCGTCTCCAGTTCCTTGAAGTCGGCCCGCCGCTTCTCGGAGGCCAGCTGGGCCTCGGTCTTCACCGGAGGCGGTGGTGGAGCGGCGGCTTCCTTGGGCGCAGGCTTCTCGCGGGCCTTCTTCTCCTCGGTCGCGGGAGCCTTCGCATCGCCCGTCGCCGCGGGGGCCGGCACCGGAGCCATCTCCGCTGGGGCGTCCGTGCCACGGCCAGCGGCCACCTCGGAGGGGGAGGCGCGGCGGATGTAGTTGATGTTGATCCAGCCGGAAGCGCTCTGCGGAAGCGCGATCTTGTGCACCTTCTCGCGATCGCCGCTGACCTGTCCGAGCACCTTCACGGTGGCATTGGCCGGGAGCGTGCCGATGGCCTTGAAGCTGCTGTCAGGGTTGCCGTCGGCATCCAGGTTCGGTGCGCGGATCTCGGTGGCCTTCACCACGGTGAGCGTGGACCCGTCAGGCGAGAGCGTGACGGCATCGTTCGCCAGCACGTAGCCGTGGATGCCCGCGAAGGCGGGGCCAGCGGTGCGGACCCGGGCCCAGCCGTAGGACTCCTCGTCCACCTGCACCAGATTGCCCAGCATGAGTCGACCGAAGGGATAACTGTTGGGCACGCTCGGACCGCTTCGGATGAAGACGTTGTCCGCGGTGATGGCACCGGTGTAGCCCTTCGTGGCGGCCGCCTCGGCGGCGGGCGCGGCGGGCGCCGCGGGGGCAGCTTCCTGAGCGAGAGCGGTGGTCAGCGGAAGTCCAACGCAGAGCGACGCGACGATCATTCGGAGGGTTGCCATGGCGATCGGGATTCTAGGGTGGGGAGGAGGCTCCGCGGGGAGGCCCCACGCCACGCCGTGCACGACCTGCGGCTACAGTCTGCCCCCATGCTCCGCCGCCCCTGGCCCCCGATCCGCCTTTCGGCGCTCTGGCTGGCGCTCGTGGTGGCAGGCTGCGGCGCTCCGGAGCACGAGCAGCCGGAACTGGACCGGCTCCGGCAGTCCATGGACGCTGCCGTGGCTCGCGAGATGGCTCGGGCCCCGGCCGAGGATCCGGTGAAGCCAGTCACCCGGCCGACCCCCGAGGTGTTCGCCGAGTTGCGGGAGCGCCGGCAGCAGCTGGACACCATGGGACCCCAGATCGCCCTGGCTGGACCCGGCCTCGATCTGGGTGAGGACCTCTACGGCGGTGACTTTCCGGAGATGGTGCTGTCGCTCAAGGACGCCATCCAGATGGCGGTTCGGAACAACCTGGGCGTGCAGGGCGCACGGCTGCAGCAGGGCGTGACGCAGGCGGAGCTGGTGGCCGCGCAGGCGGCGTTCGACGCCAACCTGGTGGCCAGCAGCGGGATGAACTTCCAGAACCAGCCCACCCAGAACTTCGGCGGTTTCCTGCCCAGCGACTTCGCCAACCAGTTCCGGCAGTGGAGCTACTCGGCGGGCATCCAGAGTGCGACCGTGACGGGCGGCACGTTCGACGTCGGCATCGAGAACACCTACTCCAAGCTCTATCCCGAGAGCCTCTACTCGAACAACCCGGCGTGGATCAGCAGCCTGAACCTGGGCTTCACCCAGCCGCTGCTGCAGGGGTTCGGCACCGACGTGAACATGGCGGCCATCCGGCTGGCCCGCAACAACGACCGTCGCAGCCTGCAGCAGCTTCGGGCCCAGCTCCTGCAGCTCTGCCGGGACGTGGAGATCGGCTACTGGCAGCTGGTGCTGGCGCGGCAGCGCGTGGTGACCGCGCAGTGGCTGGTCCGTGTGGGCGTGGAGGTGCGCGATGTGCTGGCCAAGAGGCGGGCCTTTGACACCACGCAGGCGCAGTACGCCGATGCGGTGGCCAAGGTGGAGGACCGCAAGGCCCAGGTGATCCGGGCGCAGCGTGAGGTGGCCTCGGCCGTGGATCGTCTGAAGGTGCTGCTGAACGATCCGGG
>JBILWQ010000101.1:0-6764 GCA_044369805.1 Phycisphaerales bacterium | reverse complement strand
GCCTGATGGCCCAGCCGCACGCCTACACCGTGCCGCGGGGCGCGGATCCGGGCTACACGCGCGGCTATCCGCAGGACCGGCTCTACATCCAGCGATGGACTCTTCCCACCAACATGCTCTGCAACGAGAAGAGCTTTTCCAACGCGGAGATCATCAGCCACGCCTTCCGAAACCTGAAGCGAGGCACCCTGGTCGGCGAGCAGACCTATGGCGGTGTCATCAGCACCGGCGGCGCCACGCTGGTCGACGGCACCACGGTCCGCACTCCCTTCCGCGGCTGGTACACGCCCGATGGGCGCGACATGGAGAACAACGGTGCCATGCCTGACCTGCGCGTGCCCGCGGATCCGGTCGATGAGTCAAGGGATCACGATGCCCAGCTCCGGGCGGCCGTGGACGACCTGATCAAGCGGCTGCCGGCGCCGGCTCAGGCCGCCGATCCTGGATAGGCGGCGCGGTAGTCCTGCATGGCCGCCTCCACCACCTGGCGGGCGCGATCCACGCCGTAGATCCGGCGCACCTGCACGCTTGGCGCCTCGCCCGGCCGCATCTTGTAGGTCAGGAAGTAGTGCTGCAGCCGCTCGACCAGCCGCGGCGGCAGATCATCCAGGTTCCGCGCCTCGCTCCAGATGGCGTCGTCCTTCAGCACCGCCACGATCTTGTCGTCCGCCTGCCCACCATCCTCCATCAGCAGGCCACCGAGCACGCGCACCTGCAGGATCACCTCGGCGCGGTTGATCGGGCGCTCGCTGAGCACGCAGATGTCCAGAGGGTCGCCATCCCCCTGGGCCAGGCCGCCCACGCCGGCCACCTTCGTTCCGCAGAGCGTGCGCGGCACGAAGCCGTAGAGCGTGGGAGGCGTGCTGCTGGTGCGTTGCGGACGGTCCACCCGGAGAAACCCGCTCCGCTTGTCGATCTCGTACTTCACCAGGTCGAAGGGCGTGATCTCCACGTAGGCACTCACCACGTCGGGAGGCTGCGGCCCCACCTCCAGACCGTGCCACGGATGCGGCCGCCAGGGCTGGTACGGATCCGGCGTCACCGACCGCCATCCTCGATGCGTCGCCGCATCTCGATCGCCCTCGTCCGCACGCTGTCCTGCACGCTGGCCAGCAGCCCCACCAGCGGGAATCGACCACCCAGTGGACTGGCGCCCAGCCGCCGCAGCAGCGCATGCGGCACGTGCGTGGCCGCGGGCAGCTGCTCGAAGTCCGCCAGACGCCGCCCCGGCCGCCAGTAGTCATCCAGGCAGGCCTCCAGTGGCGGCAGCGAGGCCTTCTGCGTCGGCAGCGCGGCGCTTTGGTGGCTCTGCGTCACGCCCGTGGTGTGCACCGTGCGCGCCTCCTGCAGCCGCTCCAGCAGTGTGGGCCCGTCCAGGCCTCGCAGGGCGAACAGCGCCAGCGGATCCACCTCCAGCCGTTCGGCCAGCAGGTACACCACCGCCACCGCGTGCTTGCAGGGCAGCTTCTCGCCGCAGTTGCACTCCACCTTCAGTTCGGCCGGCTCGCGCGGAAGCAGGGCCGTGCCGCAGGCGGCGAAGGGCTCCTCGATCGCCTCCGGCATCTCCCCGACCAGCAGCTTGGCGGCGAAGATGGCCTCGCTGGCCATGGCCCGAACCACGTCCACCCACTGCTCGCGGCTCACATGCGGCATGGAAAGCCTGACGGCATAGGGCCGCGGCGAGCGGCCTTGGACCAGGGCCTCCACCGCGCCCGTCTCCAGGCCGAAGCTGGCGGCCTGCCCGCTCAGGGCGTACTCCATGCCGAGCACCCGGGCCCCCATGGAGGCACGGCTCTCGATGGAATCGGTGAATGCCTTGGCGAACCACGGAACACCCTGCAGACCCTCCTTGCGGCGGAACTTGATGCCATGTCGCACGCGCCGAGGCGCGTCCGGCTTGCGGGGCTGGCCCTGGGCGGGATTGACGCTCACACTTCCTCCAGCACGTTCGTGCGAAGGCTGAGGATGTCACGCAACTGGCCGGTGCTCAGCTCGGTCAGCCACTGCTCGCCGGCACCGATGATCTGCGTGGCCAGCTCGGTCTTCTGCTCGATCATCTGGTCGATCCGCTCCTCCAGCGTGCCGGCGCTGATCATCTTGTGCACGTTCACGGTGCGCAGCTGGCCGATGCGGAACGCGCGGTCGGTGGCCTGGTTCTCCACCGCCGGATTCCACCAGCGGTCGTAGTGGAACACGTGGTTGGCCGCCGTCAGGTTCAGGCCCACGCCGCCGGCCTTCAGGCTGAGCACGAAGAGCGGCGCCGTGCCCTCGGGATCCTGGAAGCGGGCCACCAGCTGGTCGCGCTTGGCCTGCGGCGTGCCGCCGTGCAGGAAGAGCGATTCCACGTCCAGTTCCCGGCGGATCATGGCCACCAGCAGGTGTCCCATCTGGCGGTACTGGGTGAAGATGAGCGCCCGGTCCCCGGCCGCGATCACCTCCTCCAGCATCTGCATCAGGCGGATGCTCTTGCCGCTCCGCGAGGAGAGGGGGCGACCGTCGGCCGCCACCTCGATCGGTCGCTCGGCACCCTCGGGCTGGGTCTCGGCCGCCTCGACCGCTTCCACGGGCGCCTCCGGCGAGGCCACCTCGCGAAGGTAGTGGGCCGGATGGTTGCAGATCTGCTTCAGCTTCACCAGCGCGCTCAGCACCAGTCCGCGACGGCGAAGCCCCTCGGCCCGGTCCACCTTGGCAAGCATCTCCTCGACCACCTGGTCGTAGAGCGCCGCCTGCTCGCCGGTCAGCGGCACGTGCTGGCGGCTCTCCACCAGCGGCGGAAGGTCGCTGATCACGTTCGCGTCCGTCTTCAGGCGGCGCAGGATGAACGGCCGCACCAGGTTGCGCAGCCGCTCGGCACGGTCCCGATCGCGGTGACGCTCGATGGGCACGGCGAAACGCCGGCGGAACTCGGCCATGGGGCCCAGGTAGCCCGGGGTGCAGAACTCCATGATCGACCACAGCTCGGTCAGGCGGTTCTCCACGGGCGTGCCGGTGAGGGCGATGCGGTGCCCCGCCTTCAGCGCGCGGATGGCCGCCGTCTGCTTGGTCGGCGGATTCTTGATGTGCTGCGCCTCGTCCAGCGCCACCCGGCGCCAGTCGACCTTCTCCAGGGCCTCCTTGTCGCGGGCCACCAGCGCATAGGTGGTGATGACCACGTCCGACTTGCCGACCGTCGCCGTCAGCTTCTCCCCCTGCGGCCGCTCCAGGCCGTGATGAATGTGAACGCTCAGTTCCGGCGCGAAGCGGGTCAGCTCCCGGTGCCAGTTGCCCAGCACGCTCATGGGACAGACCAGCAGCGTGGGACCCACGCGCTCGCCCTCGCCGGCCATCTCTCGCTCGTGCTGCAGCAGCGCGATGAGCTGGATGGTCTTGCCAAGACCCATGTCATCGGCCAGGCAGGCGCCCAGGCCAAAGCGGTCCAGGAAGGCCAGCCAGCTCAGGCCCGCCAGCTGGTAGGGACGGAGCGAACCCTGGAAGCGCCGCGGCTGCTCCAGCAGTTTCAGTCGCTCCGAGGCATGCGTGGGACCGAACACCTCGGCCACCCATCCCTTCGCGTCCATGCCCAGGATCGGCAGTCCCTGCGCGTCCTCGACGGCGCCATGCGCCATGCGCAGGGCCTCAAGCAGGCTCATGCGCCCACCCGGGTGCTGCTTCAGGAACTTCAGTCCGTGCTCCAGGTCCTCGCGACGAACCTCGACCCAGCGGCCGTTCAGGCGGACCAGGGGACTTCCCTTCTTGGCGAGCGCCTCGAAGGCCTCGATGGAAAGCGGCTGATCGCCCAGCGCGATCTGCCACGCGTAGTTGACCACGCTGTGAAGGCCCAACCCGCCCCGCCGCACGCCATCCTGCAGCGAGCCCATCTCGGGATCGATCGATTCCCCCTCGATGAACAGTCGCGCGCCCACGCGGGTGTTCGCCTGGCTCCACCAGTCGGGCACCAGGCTCTGCACGCCGCTCTCCTCGAGCACGGGCCGGATCTCGCGCAGGAACGCGTAGGCCTCCGCCGTGTCCAGGTCGATGCCCGTGGGCGTGGTCTCCTCGAGCGCGTCCTCCAGCCTGGGCCAGATGCGGGCGGCCCGGGCCAGTTCGCCCAGCAGCAGTTCGGCGGTCTTCTCCGCGCCCTTCTTGCCGCCGCCCTTGCCGCTGGCCTGCTTCCACACGGTCTCGGCATCGATCACCGTGGGCGGCTCGTCCGTGGTGACCAGGTGGAAGGCGAGCCGCCAGGGGTGCTTGTCCTCCTCGCCCTCGTTCTTCGCGTAGAGCGCCGGCGGCGGCTCGATCAGCTCCAGCATGAGCCGCATGGGCCGGCCCTCGCCGATGTCCTCGAGGAGCCCGAGCCATTGGCGGGCGCCACGAACCAGGCTCACGTCGCCGGCGCTGGCCTGGGGCACGTCCTGTCCACGATCCAGCAGCCCGGTCAGCCATGCCACATGCGGATCGACAAGCGGATCACGCTCGTCCAGCGCGTCGCGATAGCTCTCCTCGACCATCACGCTGCGCACGAAACGGTCCACGCAGGTGCCCAGGAAGTCCTCCAGCACCGCCCACCCATCGGCCTCCTGGTTGTCGGCCACCGCACGGCACATGGGCGGCATGGCGGCCAGCAGCGTGGCGGCCTTCTCGGCGGTGCCCGCATCGTTCAGCCAGGGTCGCCAGTGCGCCTCCATGCGACCGCTGCGGTCCTGCTGCACCGTGGGCACGATGCGCTGGTCCTCGACCAGTTCCAGGGCCAGCCGCGCCGCCGCGCACCAGAAACGGAGTTCGTGGCCCCCTCGGTGCTCCGCCTCACCCTGAGCGGCCTCGAAGGCCAGCAGCATCTCCAGCACCCGATCCGCCGGAATCGCCAGCGAGGCGATCTCGCATGCCTCCAGCCGCAGGTCGCGCTCCGAATCCACCGCCAGGCCAAGATCGGACACCAGGCGATCGCTCGGCGCCGGGCGATCGCCCTCGAAGGGCAGCACCAGCGGCAATCGCGCCGGCTCCGCACCTTCCACCTGCAGACCGATCTGCGCCGCGGCATCGCGGATGTCCCGCTCGCCGGCCGCGTAGGGATGGACCGTCAGGCCCTCGGCAACGGCCGCGGATTTCGTGCCCGAGCGATAGGCCTCCGGCGACTCGGCCCACAGGTGAAGTTGGTGCCGATGCCAGTTGGCGTGGAGGACGAACATGGGAGGGGACATCCGAGGTTGGGCGTGACCGAGCGGCTCATGATTGCGCTGGGACTCGAACCCAGGACCTGCCGGTTAAAAGCCGGCTGCTCTACCGACTGAGCTACGCAATCGGGCGGATCGAGAAGGATAGCCGGACCCCCGATGACCCCCTGAGGACCGTCGGCGGATCCAATGGTTCTCGGACGTCCAAGTGCTGTTCAGATGGCCTTGGAAACCTCTTTATAGGAACAAGGCTGGATGAGCCGAAATGAGGTCCGTCCGAAAATCAGCAACGATTTTCCGGAACTTGGTGAATGAGGTCGCGTCTGAAACCGAAGTTGTGACTGATAAGGAACGTCCGGCTCGGGCCGCCACGTGGGCGGCAGGTCGGACGATCGGGAGGCACCCCCATGGAACACAACCTGCCCATCGTCGATCGTTTCGTCGCCTATCTCTCGGATGAGCGCCACTTCAGCCCCTACACCGGGCGCTGCTACGGCCTCGACCTCCGTCAATTCACCGACTTCATTTCCACGGAGGGCGGCCTCGACGTGGACATGAACGCGGAGAAGTCGGCGGCGGACTCGCGCAAGGCCGACGCGAAGGGCTCCACCGTCACTGCCCGCATCCTTGCGTGCAACGTGGACACCATCCGCGCCTTCCTGCAGCGACTGAGCGAGCAGAACTACTCGGTGGCCACCATGGCCCGGAAGATCGCCACGCTGCGATCCTTCCACAAGTGGCTCGAACGCTCCGGCCACACCACCACCAACCCCATGACGCTCATCCGGTCACCCAAGCAGCCCAAGCGGCTGCCCAAGGCCATCACCGTGGACCAGATCGAGCGTCTGCTGGCCGCGCCCGACGCCAACGACCTGCTCGGCGCCCGCGACCGCGCGATCCTGGAGGCCCTCTACTCCACCGGCATGCGCGTGAGCGAGGTGGTCGGCCTGAACCGGGGCGACCTGAACGAGAGCGGCGAGTGCGTCCACATCCGGGGCAAGGGCAAGCGGGAACGCGTGGCGCCCATGGGCGGCCATGCCATGACCGCCATGAAGAACTACCTGAAGCTGCTCGAGGCGGAGAAGGCCTCGCTGCCCTCCGGGCCCACCGCCCCGCTGTTCATCAACAAGAATGGCACCCGGCTGAGCACCCGCTCGGTTCGCCGAAAGGTGGCCAAGTACCTCCAGCAGGTGGGCCTCGATCCAGACATCAGTCCGCACACCATCCGCCACAGCTTCGCAACCCACATGCTGGACAACGGCGCCGACCTCCGGAGCGTGCAGGAACTGCTGGGTCACCAGAGTCTCAGCAGCACGCAGGTGTACACCCACCTGACCTCGGGTCGCATGCGCGAGGCCTACGACAAGGCTCATCCGCGCGCCGAGGCCGGCTGATCCTGCAGCGCGGCGAAGGCCGCCTCGCACGCCGCCACCGCATCGATCTCCCGCTGGGCCACGCTCGTCACGTGGCCCAGTTTCCTTCGGGCCCGTGGCTGCTTGCCGTAGAGGTGCAGGAAGGTCCCCGGGGGCATGGCGGCCTGGGGCCGCGCCACGGACCCGACCAGATTGCGCATGACCGTGGTGCCTCGGGGCTGCGTGGGTCCCAGCGGCAGCC
>JBILWQ010000100.1:0-6797 GCA_044369805.1 Phycisphaerales bacterium | reverse complement strand
AAGCTGACCGGGCCGCCCACCGCCTGATCGAAGGCCCTCTGGTTGAAGCTCTCGTAGAAGAAGCCTCGCTCGTCCTCGAACACCCGCGGAGTGAGCAGGAGCACGTCCGGGATCTCCAGGCGGCGGACCTGCATCAGAAGACCTTGGCGCTGAGCACCTGCTGCAGGTAGCGGCCGTAGCCGTTCCTGGCGAGCGGCCTGGCCAGCGTCTCCAGCTGATCGCGGTCGATCCAGCCGCTGCGGTAGGCGATCTCCTCGGGACAGGCGATCTTCAGGCCCTGGCGATGCTCGAGCGTGGCGATGAACTGGCTGGCCTCGAGCAGCGACTCGTGCGTGCCGGTGTCGAGCCAGGCGTATCCCCGACCCATGATCTCCACGCTCATGGCACCCTGCTGCAGGTAGAGGCGATTCAGGTCCGTGATCTCCAGTTCACCCCGCGCCGAGGGCCTGAGCGACCGGGCGAGCGCCACCGCCTGGCCATCGTAGAAGTACAGGCCGGTGACCGCGTAGTTCGACTTTGGACGGGTCGGCTTCTCCTCCAGCGAGATGGCCTTGCCCGAGGCGTCGAACTCGACCACGCCGTAGCGCTCCGGATCCTGCACGTGGTAGGCGAACACGGTGCTGCCGCGGGTGCGCGCCTGGGCCTGGGCCAGCAGAGCGGGAAAGTCATGGCCGTAGAAGATGTTGTCGCCGAGCACCAGAGCGGAGGGCGCGTCGCCGATGAACGCCTCGCCGATCAGGAAGGCCTGTGCCAGGCCATCGGGCGAGGGCTGCACGGCATACTGGATCGACAGGCCCCACTGCGCGCCGGTACCCAGCAGCTGCTCGAAGCGGGGCGTGTCCTGGGGCGTGCTGATCACCAGGATCTCTCGAATCCCCGCCAGCATGAGCGTGCTGAGCGGGTAGTAGATCATCGGCTTGTCGAAGACCGGAAGGAGCTGCTTCGATACCGCGAGCGTGGCGGGGTGCAGACGCGTGCCGGCTCCGCCAGCGAGGATGATGCCCTTGCGATTCATGCGTTGGGACCCCTGAGCGATTCCGCCACCGTGCCGGGCAGGTGCTCCCGCCAGTCGGGACACCGGATGCCGAAGGCCTGCTCCACACGATCCACGCAGAGCCTGGAATTCGCGGGTCTTCGTGCGGGCAGAGGGTACTCGCTCGTGCGAATGGGCGTGATCCGGTCCGGCGTCGTTCGCAGTGCGGCACCCAGCGACAGCGCCGCCTCCACCACCGCCACTGCAACGCCATGCCAGGTGGTCTCGCCCCGCGGCGCCAGGTGGTACGTGCCGGATCTGCAGACCCCATCCGCACCGTGGGCCAGCACCTGACCCAGGGCCAGAGACGTGACCTGCGCCAGGAACCGGGCCGGGGTGGGCACGCCATGCTGATCCGCGATCACCCGAAGCGCGTCGCGCTCGGCGGCAAGCCGAAGAATGGTTCGCACGAAGTTGTGTCCCCGCGACGCATAGACCCAACTGGTTCGGAAGAGCAGGTGCGGGCATCCCGCTCGCACGAGTGCCCGCTCACCCTCAAGCTTGCTGCGTCCATAGGCATTGACCGGGTTCGCGGCATCGGTCTCCACCCACGGCCGGTCACCGGTGCCGTCGAAGACGTAGTCGGTGGAGAAGTGCACCATCCACGCGCCGCTCGCAGCCGCGCAACCGGCCAGCACCCCGACCGCCTCGGCATTCACGCGATGCGCCATGGCCTCGTGCGTCTCCGCCTCATCCACGGCCGTGTAGGCGGCGGCATTCACGATGACCTGGGGGCGGACGCCCTGCACGATCGCGGGCAGCGAATCCGGCCGGGCAAGATCGATCTCCGGGCAGTCGAGCGCGGTCACCTGCCCCAGCGGCTGCAGGGCCCGATGAAGTTCCCAACCCACCTGACCATCCTTGCCCAGCAGCAGGATTCTCATGGGGCGTAGTGCGTGGCCACCCACGCGCGGTACTCGCCGCTGGTCACCGCGCGGACCCACGCCTCGTTGTGCAGGTACCACCGAACGGTCCTCTCGATGCCGCTCTCGAACGTCTCGGCGGGCGTCCATCCGAGCTCGTGCTCGATCTTGCGAGCATCGATCGCATAGCGGCGATCATGACCCGGCCGATCCTTCACGAAGGCGATCTGACTGGCGTAGGCCCCACCATCCCCGCGGGGGCGCTCGCGATCGAGCACCGCGCACAGCGCGTGCACCACCTCCAGGTTGGTCCGCTCGCTGCCCCCACCGATGTTGTAGACGTGACCCGGACGGCCGGACTGGAGCACCCGCCGAACGGCACTGCAATGGTCGCCCACGTGGAGCCAGTCGCGCACCTGCTGGCCATCGCCGTAGATGGGCAGCGGCTTGCCCGCGAGCGCGTTGTGGATCACGAGCGGCATCAGCTTCTCGGGGAACTGGAAGGGCCCATGGTTGTTCGAGCAGTTCGTGGTGAGCACCGGTAACCCGTAGGTGTGGTGGTAGGCGCGCACCAGATGGTCCGACGCCGCCTTGCTGGCGGAGTACGGGCTGTTGGGCTGGTGTCGGCTGGTCTCGCTGAATGGCGCATCGGTGGGGCCGAGCGAACCGTAGATCTCGTCGGTGCTCACGTGAAGGAAGCGGAAGGCCGAGCGGGCTGCGGGGTCCAGACCCTCCCAGTGCGCACGCACGCACTCCAGCAGGCGGAACGTGCCCACGATGTTGGTCTGGATGAAGTCCTCGGGGCCGTGGATGGATCGATCGACGTGACTCTCGGCGGCGAAGTGGACCACCGCCCGGATGGCGTGCCGCTGGAGCAGCGTGGCGACCAGTTCGCGATCGGCGATGTCCCCGTGCACGAAGGTGTGCGCTGCGGATGCAGGTAGACCGGCCAGGTTGCGAAGGTTGCCCGCATAGGTCAGCTTGTCCAGGTTGACCACGGGCTCGCCGGCCTCCGCGAACCAGTCGTGGATGAAGTTGCTGCCAATGAAGCCTGCGCCGCCCGTGACGAGGATGGCCATGCGAGTCAATGTACCCCGGCCCAACCCGCAGGACCCTTCGGTCACCTTACATTTGCACGCATGACGCTCGGGTCCAACTCGCCGGCCTTCGACGGTGACCGCTTCCGCCGCGAGGGCCATGCCCTGGTGGACTGGATCGCGGCGCATTGGGCGTCATTGGAGGACCGATCCGTGCAGTCCGCGGTCGCCTCGGGATGGGTCCGTGCGCAACTTCCTGCGGCGGCGCCCGAGTCCCCGGAATCGCTTCAGGCGGTGATGGCCGACCTCGAACGCGTGATCGTGCCCGCCCTGACGCTCTGGCAGCACCCCTCATTCTTCGCCTATTTCCCGGCCAATGCCAGTGGACCCGCCATCCTGGGTGAATTGCTCAGTGCTGGCCTTGGCGTTCAGGGCATGCTTTGGAGCACCTCGCCCGCGTGCACCGAACTGGAGACGCACGTGCTCGACTGGCTGGTGGATCTGCTCGGCCTGCCCCCATGCTTCCGAAGCACCGAAGGCGGTGGATCCGCCCATGGCGGCGGCGTGATCCAGGACACCGCCAGCAGCGGCGTGCTGTGCGCCATGGTGGCGGCGCGCGAGCAGGCCACCGGATTCGCTTCCGACGCCCGGGGTGTCCAGCAGGGCGCCCGAGCGCTGGTGGCCTATACCAGTGTTGACGCGCATTCGAGCGTGGAGAAGGCGGCTCGCATCGCGGGCGTCGGGAACGCGTGGGTGCGCAAGGTGCCCACGGACACCGAGGGTGCCATGGATGCCGCGGCACTGGCCCGGCTCATGCATGACGATGCGGTTGCCGGCCACCGGCCCTTCTTCGTGGCAGCCACGGTGGGCACCACCGCCTGCGGTGCCGTGGACCCGGTGATGCGGATCGCCGAGGTGGCCCAGGCCCACAAGGCGTGGCTGCATGTCGACGCGGCTTGGGCCGGAGCCGCCGCCCTGTGTCCGGAATTCCGCGAGCCGATCGTGGCCGGCGCCGAGCACGCCGACAGTTGGGGCTTCAATCCGCACAAGTGGATGCTGGTCAACTTCGACTGCCATGCATTCTGGGTGCGCGATCGCAGGCCGCTGGTGCGTGCGCTGTCCGTGCTGCCCGAGTACCTGCGGAACGCCGCCACCGAGAGCGGACAGGTGATCGACTACCGGGACTGGCAGGTGCCGCTGGGGCGGCGCTTCCGAGCGCTCAAGCTCTGGATGACGCTGCGCATGCTGGGGGCACAGGCGCTCCGAGCCCACATCCGCGACCATGTGGCTTGGGCCGAGGAATTCGCGGGCCTGGTGCAGTCCGATGCTCGCTTCGAGCTGCTCATGAAGCCCAACCTGAGCCTGGTGTGCCTGGCCCTGCGGCACGGTGATGCCGCCACCACGGCCCTGCTCGATCGCGTGAACGCCACGGGCCGGGTGTTCCTCACGCACGCCCGCGTGCGGGGACGCATGGCCATCCGGCTGGCGGTGGGCGGCACGCTCACCCGGCGCGAGCACGTGCTGGCGACGTGGGAACTGCTGCGATCGCGGGCCTAGGCCTCAGGCACGACGCAGCGTGAGCATGACGATCTCGGCCGGCACGTTGCGGCGCATGGGGAACCAGGAGCCCGCGCCCACGTTCACGAAGAGTCGGCTGCCGCCGCGGCTGTACATGCCGCTGGAGTGGCGGTGAAGCAGCGAGAGGTTCGCGCGCGGCCGATTGCGCAGGGCGATCTGCCCACCATGCGTGTGGCCCGCCAGCGTGACCGGAATGCCCAGACGTGCCGCGGCCGGGAAGGCCTTGGGGTTGTGCGCCAGCAGCAGGTGCGGCCGCTCGTGCGAAATGGCATGCACCTGCCGCGAGAGCTCGCGCGGCGTGCCGTGCCAGTCGATGCCGGCCACGCGGAACTCGTGGCCACTTCGGCGACGCGTGTGCACGCCGCCAGTGAGCACCACCAGCCCACGGTCCCGTGCGGCCTCGGTCATGGCGTCCGGGTCATCCAGATGATCGTGGTTGCCCAGCACCAGGTACCGGCCCATCGGCGCCCGCATGGCGCCCATGGCCTCGAGCAGCGGCTCGCAGCCCTGCCACTCCAGGTCCACCACGTCGCCGGTGCAGGCCAGCACGTCGGGCTTTGCCGCACCCAGCCGGTCCACCAGCTCGATCGCGCGGTCCATGGGCATGAGATGCCCCAGGTGCAGGTCGCTCAGGTGACCCACGCGGAGCCCCTCGAGTCCGCGTGGCCAGTTGGGCACCGGCAGGTCGATCTCGCGCAGCTCGATCGGCTGCTTCAGGTGACGCTCGCGGAGCCGCCCGTTCAGCAGACGGTCCACGGTCCTCGTGAAGAGCACGCTTCGAAGTTGCGCGCGGCGGAACTTGCCCCCGCGCCTTGGAACCGAACTCTTGGCCCGCTTGGACACGGCGAATCCTAGAAGCGCAGCTGGCCGCCCACGATCAGGCCCGCCACGTCACCACCGAAGGAGTAGTCGCCCTGGGTGAAATCCATGCCCGTGTAGCGGTAGCCGAAGAGCACGCCCGCATTGCCGGTGATCCAGGCCACCAGCTGGGCGCGCACCTCGAAGTAGCTGCCCTGCGAGCCTGGCCACATGGGACCCCATGAACCGGTGACGCTGAATTCCAGGTGATCAAGAAATCCCACGCGCCGCTTCAGGTCGACCATGGCATCGAAGCCGGCGCCGACCACCACGGTGCCGAAGGTCTGCTCGTAGGTGGTCGAGGCCCCGGTGGAGAGGTTCTGCTCCTGCTGGCGGATGCCGAAACCCCTTCCGCCCATCAGGGCGAGGATCTGCAGGTCACCGCCAAGGTCCTCGGTCACGGCGGCTTCCCACGGGAACTGCTGCTTCGAGAGCGGCCGCCAGACCCAGCTCTGCACGTCCACCCCCCAGCTGTAGAAATCGAACGAGCTCCGCATGAGCTGGCCCGCGGCGAAGGCGGTGGAGCCGAACGAGACGGCTTGCGTGGCGGCCTGGGTGGCGTCGGTGCCGAACTCGGAGCCGGTGAAGCGGAGCGTCCAGTTCTTCCACAGCAGCGAGAGGTCGCCCTGGAAGGCGCCCTCCAGGCTGTCCATGTTCCAGACGTCGTTCAGGTCCTGGCGCGCAGTGGTTGCGGGCCCCAGGGATGCCTGCCCGCGGAGGCGGGCCAGCCAGGCGGAGGCGGTCAGGTCCATGCGGACGGGCTCGCCCTCGATGCGGAACAGCGGATCGTTCGCGGGGCGATCGAGCAGCGACCTCGCGGCGGATGTGGCCGAGGCCGCAGTCGCATCGCTCCCCGACGCACCTGCCTGCTGCAGACCCATGATCAGCGTCATCGCGGTTGGATCCATCGTGCCCGCAGCGTATCGTGCCCGCGTGCTGCCCCCGGCCATGCCCAGCCCCGAGCCCGCGCGATCACCCAACGCGGTGGCCCTTGGGCGACGCGCGTGGATCCATCCGGACCACTTGCGATGGCATTTCACCACCAGCCGAGGTCCCGGTGGCCAGAACGTGAACAAGGTGGCCACGCGCGCCGTGCTCAACGTGGATCCCGCGGATGTGCACGGGCTTCCGGAGGCTGCCCGTGCCAGGTGGATCGGGCTCATGCATCACCGCATGGCTGGACACGAGGTCACCTTCCAGTGCGGCGAACACCGAAGCCAGGTGCAGAATCGCGAGGCATGCGTGGCCCAGTTGGCGGCGAGCGTGCGTCAGGCCGAGGTGCCGCCGAAGGTGCGGCGCGCGACCAAGGCCACGCGCGGCAGCCATGAGCGAAGGTTGGAGAGCAAGAAGCGTGAGGGGGAGAAGAAGCGCGGGCGACGGTGGAGTGAATAGGGACGGGCCGACAAATCGGTCGGCGGTGGTGCCGGC